>JAFGVJ010000338.1 GCA_016938055.1 Prolixibacteraceae bacterium | reverse complement strand
CCTTGTTTCATACCAATGTACTGATGGATGGCTTGGTGATCGAAAATGTTCACGGAAACCCCATTGCTGCAAGGTATTCCGATGTGACCCTGATCAACAGTCAGCTCCGTTCTTTCATCACCGGGGATCTCATCAACGTGAAGTATGGCAAGGGCTACATTGCCAATTGCCGTTTTACTGGGAACGATCAGCCCGATACCGATGCCATTGATTACGACGATGTGGAAAACAGCGTGATACGTAACTGCAGCATTTCGGGCTTTTATGGTCCCAACAGCGATGGGATTGATATTGGGGAGAAAGCACTTGACGTTTTGATTGATAGTGTGTTTGTTTCACACGTAAGCGACAAGGGTATCTCGGTTGGGCAGCAATCAAGTGTGAAAATTTCAAATTCAGTTTTCACCAATTGCAACATGGGTATTGCCCTGAAAGATTCTTGTGAGGCATACATTGATTACTGCACTTTTTATGGAAACAACATGGCTGTTGCTTCTTACGAAAAAAACAGGGGTGATGCTGGTGGAAACGGCTTCGTTGCGTATTCAATTTTATCGAACAGTTATGAGCAAAGTTACTGGTGCGACGAGTTTTCCAGCATCAAAATCTCCAACTCTTTGTCCGATAATGATCCTTTGCCCGATGGAGCCAATAACCTTTTGGCCGATCCGCTTTTCAAAAATCCAACCTTTTTTGATTTCGCTTTACAAAGTGCATCACCCGGTACTGGTCATATCAAAAATTTAGGAGCCGGTTTAAGCAGTCATCAGCTCATCCCTGATCCGATGATCACAGAGATTGCTTATCTGACCCAGGCCGAAATTGATGTGCCTGAATTTATCGCTATATACAACCCGGCTGCTGTTAGCATCGATCTTTCTGGTTATCGATTGTCAAAGGGGGTTACTTATGCTTTCCCCGAAGGAACAAAATTGCCCCCGGGGCAAAAGTTTTATGTTAGCGGAAATTCGTTGGCTGAGTTTTGGGAAGGCAGGGTTACGCACCTGAAGAACTGGACCAGCGGCAGGTTGGCCGATGAAGGGGAAAGCATCATCCTTGAAAATGCCGGCAGAATTCCCATCGACGGCGTGAAATACAACAACAAAGCACCCTGGCCCTTGCCCGATGATGCAACATTGGGACTGAGGTTAAAATCGGTCAATGTCGATAACCATTTTGGAGCGAATTGGGAAAAAGTTTCCATCGATCAAATGGTTTCAGTGCAGGTTTTCAGTGATGAAGCAGCGGCATTTTATCCAAATCCATTCATTGACAGGATTTTTATAACATGGGAGGGCAACAAGGAAACAAAGGCTGAGATGTTGGATTTAACTGGAAAACTGGTTTTGAGCTTTGACTTGCAGCAAGGGATCAATCAAATTCAAACCGAAGCCTTACCAGCAGGCCTGTATCTTTTGAAAGCAGGTAAAATCAGTCAAAGGATATTGAAAATCCCTTAGTTGATCAGGTTGTTAGTTCGGTTTCGATTTCTACCAGCAGGTTGTCGCGGCAAATGTCGGCCACCACGTAAGTAGCAGGAACAGCACCGAAAGCCTGTTCGCAAATGCTTCGAACGGCCGGAATATCCTTTTCAAATTTCACATATACCCTGATGTAGCTGTACTGATCGGGAACCGATGGCAGGATGGGACAGAAGCGTAACAGATTATCGCTGTGGGTGAGTTTTTGAATATTGCTGATAGTCACCCTGGTTTGTTCTGCGACATCGCCAATGCCGATGGTTTCCTGACCTACGATGGAGGCAGTTCCCGAAACAAGAATCCGGGCGGCCTTTTTGAGCACCAAAAGTTTAGCCCTTTCGAATTGGGGGGGCTGGTTTTGCTTCAGTTTGGTGTCGGGGGCACCCACCAAAACCTGCTGGCCGTAGTGGTACGATTCGCTTTGAACCGGATTGCTGATGGGATAAATCCCCAATTGATCATTCCCTGAAACAGCAAAACTATCGATACAAACTCCCAGGTAGCGCATGCCTATGCCGGTGGCAGCCGGGAAATCGTTTCGTGTACGAAATTGGCCGTAATACTCACTCCGGGTTTCATTAAACATTTGGTAGTGCTGGCGCAGGCGTTCATTATCGTCTTTTTCACTGCTGAGTATTTCGCCCACATAATTCCATTGGCGCACGATGTTGTTGAAGCTGATTCCCAAGTGATCGTACAAAGCTTTGAGGTACTCAAAGGCTGCTTCCGACGAAGCTTTAATGTTCAGATCGGGGTGAACCGATTGCGCCCCTACCGTCCAGTATTCACGGTAGTTTCCGGCATCAACGGTACAATACGGACGTTCACGGAAAAAACCGTAGTCAAGCTTGCATTGCTTGTTCGATACTGCAGCAACTTCGCACAACACACGGTAAGGTTCTTCGGGAGCTTGCATCACCACACCAAAGGGAGGACACTGCTGACCAAAAGCTTCCAGAAAGGTACGGTGGATGAAATCATGCTGAATCAGATAATCAGCCTGATTTTCGGAATGAACAAAAATGTTGACACGTACCGGGCTGTATACCTGTCCCGAATATTCCTGAACCAACTGTTCCAGACAGCTCAACCATTGTTGATTGAATAGACCGGTTAAACTCGGGTAAAATATTTTGTAGTAAGGTTTGATTAGTCCCATTTTCGCTTTTCCGAAACTTTTTCAGCCACATTACTTCCTTCGTTTTCAGTATTTTAAAATGAAATAGAATGCGTTGCAGCCCATGCACATAAAAAACACTTTTGAAACCACCGGGTCTGAACTAAGGGGTGGTTTCAAAAGTGCTGCAAAATACTATTTTTTATGGATTGAGAATCAAGAAATGATGCTCAATATTTCATGTAATTAATCAATGTTTTCTGTAGGATGATTCATCACTAAACTTCTAAACCGAATGGATGCTGCCAGGGTAAGCAGTATCACACCAGCAACGGCGTAATACACGAACACAGGCACCGGTACCGGATCGCCGCCAGCATAAGAATGGAGGCCCGATAAATAATAGTTCACCCCAAAATAGGTCATCAAAATGGAGCTGAAGGCAAAAAGGGCCAGCGTGTTGAACATGAAGAGTCCTTTTAGTCCAGGGATGAGCCTTGCATGTGTTACAATGGTGTATACGATGATGGAAATCAATGCCCAGGTTTCCTTGGGATCCCATCCCCAATAACGTCCCCACGATTCGTTGGCCCAAACGGCTCCCAAAAAGGTGCCGATGGTGAGCAGGTACAAACCAGCTATCAGGGTTTTATGATTGATGATGGTGAGTGATTCCAGGGTTTCCATCACGCGTGAATGGTTCTTTTTGGAACGCAGAATGATGAGTAACAAGTTTATGATGCCAATGAGCGCACCCAATCCGAGGAAACCGTAACTGGCTGTAATGACCGACACATGAATGGTAAGCCAGTACGATTGCAACACGGGAACCAGGTTGGTAATTTCAGGATCCATGAAACTGAGGTTGGCCACCATCAGCGTTAAGCCGCCCAAGGCAGCTGTTGCAGGTAATACAAAGGCTGTGCGTTTGGCAAACAGGAATCCGGCCAGGATGGTGACCCACGAAATGAAGATCATCGATTCGTAACCATTGCTCATGGGTGCATGCCCCGAGATGTACCAGCGTCCTGCAAGTCCAAGCGTGTGGAAAACAAAGGCCAGTATCATCAATGCCGTATAGCTTTTGTTTAGCCATGCCGGCAGTTGTTTTCCGACCACAATGAAAACGAGCAACAATATCAGAAAGAGCATACCCGCTGTTGCATAGAGCGGGAACAGCTTTTTAAATGGATTGTATTTGTAATACCAGATTTCCACCTTTACTTTGCTTGCAGATGGAAGTTCATAGCCTGCATTTTTTTGTTGAAAATTGAACATTCCAGTGAGGAATTCATCGGCTTTTGAATAGTCTCCACTGGTTCTGGCTTGATCTACTTCTTCAAAATAAGCCGGCAGAATGTGGGTCACAAAAAGTGAATCGTCACTGTTCAGCATTTTAAGCCCGGCTTCGAGAGCAGGGAACCACTCATGGTTTTCGCCGGGGTTTCCCGGAATGGGAAAGATTTTCATGTAGCGGCCCGAATAAATGGCATAGCAAATGTTCACCTTTTCATCGGTTTTGATGATGGCCTTGTCGAGCTTGGTTCTTTCGGTGGGTGCTTTTGCAAAAGCTACCTGCACCATGTTCTGTAATTTATAGCCTACTTCGTTGGAAATGAAATCGTTGTAGGTCATGTATTTCTTATGAACGCCTAACATGTGTTGCAATTCCCTGTTGCTCACCTGGATGATGGGCTCATTCACCCAGATTTCGGGGTGCATGTTCATTTCCATGAAAAGTTGTACGGGGCTTAAGCCCATCATATTTTCTTTTCTGGAAATTTTACGCATCAGTTCCGAAGCAAAGGTGAAAACGGGTTCGGTGCGGCCCTTGTTGTTCTGTATCAGTAAACTACCAAACTTTTCAGCATGCTGTTGGTCAATGGGTGGTAATTTTTCAATGGTATGGCTCTGCTGTTGGCTCCAGCCGCTTAGCGTAGCGCCTAACATCAGCAACAGTGCAATCACCGTTGTTTTTGGGGTGCGCACAACCGTTTTCCTGAAAAAGGAGTGCGGATTGATCATGGACCATAGCATCCCCAAGGTGAGCAGGAAGTAACCAAAGTATGTTACCAAGGTTCCCCAGCGGTCGTTGTTGACTGAAAGGATGGTGCCGCGTTCGTCCTGGTCGTAGGATGATTGATAAAAGCGGAAGCCATGATGTTTCAAGATGTTGTTCATGTAAATATGGAAAGGAACCGGTTCATAACCTTCTTCAAGTATTCTCACGTAACTGGAAAATGAAGAAGGGCTCATAGATCCGGGGTAGCGTTCAATCACGAAGTCGTCGAGATGAATGCTAAAGGGGAGGTCAATGGTTTTGTTTCCATAAGCAAGGCCAATGTTTTGTGAACCCAGGGTACCCCACGTCATCTCAGTAGTTGGAGTATTTCCCCAAAGGGTTATTTCGGTGCTGTTTGTTTTGTTGCTTACTTTGAAAACCATGGCTGTAACCCCTTGCTTATGTCCGGCAACTTCGGTAGGAACAGCTTCGAGGATGGCTTTCGGAAAAAACTCCTGAAGAACCAGGCTGTAGTCACCAATTTTGTATAATTTTTTGTATTCGAAAGGAATTTTTTGATGGACACTCAGTGAGCCGGTTTCGCCACCCATGGTATTGACAAATACTGGTTCCGATGAAATCATAAAAAGGGAATCATTTTCGTAAATCAGTTGTACCTGATTGTTGTCGGTGCTGTTGAACCCCAGTGTAATTCTGCCGTATTGCCTGGCTTCGCCTGGAGTCAGGTATTCAAAACCACGGAAGTTGCTGCCGGCCAGTACAAAACCAATTACGGGACTGCCTTTTTCATTTTCGACAGCCTTTTTGTAGGCACTGGGAAAATATTTCATCAATTCAATGGATACTTTTTGTCGTTGGTGTTCGAGTGAACCGTTGAATGTTTGTGTTTGATCAAGTTGAGCATTGAATTGATAGGTTTGTTCCTGATTGATGTTGACCGACAAGGCTTTATCATATGCAATCAAAGTTGATGAAGCCTGGCCTTCGCGAATGTGCATGCTTCCTTCGTAACCAAAATACCGGGTGATGGCAGCACCTAAGATCATTACCACCAGGGCAATATGGAAAAGAAAAATGGAGAATTTATGTGCTTTGTACAACTTCAGCTGAAAAACCCTTCCTATCAGGTTGATGGTTAATATCAACAAGATCAATTCCAGCCACCTGGTATTGTAAACCTTTTGTTTGGCTACTTCAGCGCCATAATCGTTTTCAATAAAGGTTGCTGTACCAAGGGCAATGGCTAAAATCACCAGCAGAACGGCCATGGTAATGGGTGAAAATAAAATCTTTCGGATATTGCTCATAGATTTGTCGAATTTTGATGAAAATATATACAATAATATAATAGTGTATACAATCGCAGGCAAAATAAGCACAATTATCCGGAAATCATGATCTGTTGGAGACGCTTTTTGTCGAGAATTTCAATCAAAGTATTGTTAACCTTCAGAATGCCTTCGCTATCGAACTTGTTGAGAATTCTTACAACGCTTTCTTTACTCATGTTGGTAAAATCACCAATTTCCTGGCGAGTCATGATACAGTCGAATTTATCTGACTTGAACATGGTGTCGGCCATAAACAAGATACCTTCGGCCAGACGGCCGTGCATTTTTTTCTGGGTCAGGTTCAGGAGCCGCTCGTGAGAGGTCAGTGCACGCTTACACAAGTCATTGATGTAGCCCTCGGCAAATAGCGGATTGGACAATACCATTTCTTTGATAATTCCCGAATCGACAAAGCAAGTGACCACGTCGGTAAGTGCCGACAATGAATAGTTGTGCCGGTTATCGACCCAAAGACCCGGTCCAACAATCATGCGGCCTGGCTGAACAAAGTTGAGAATGATTTTTTTATTGTCAAGCCCTTCGAGTGAGATTTTGGCAAAACCTGAAACCAAAAAGATAATGTTGGAACAAGGGGTGCCCTGTTTAAAAATGATTTCACCAGCTTTGAAAGAAGCTTCAAAGCGGTGTTGGTTCACCCTTTCCAATTCATCCTCAGTGAGATTCTTAAAATTACTCCATCCACGGGTACAGGCTGTACAACAATTTCTATTTTCACTTAACATACCAGAATAATACGAATGACTGTTTTTTTAATTCGTGATCAAAAGAAACGATTATCATCGGGGTATAAAAGTAGTTTAGTCATTGATATAAATCAACTGTTTTGGTGATTAAAAATAATAAAAAGCAGAAAAACAATCAATTTAAGGTACGGCATACATCTATGTTTAAAAAATCAGATAGCTTTTAATTTAGATATCTTTATTCATCGAAAAAAACCATTAATAATTCAATCAGAATATGAAAAGATCAATGAAAAATTTAACAGGATTAGCAGTGATTTTCACCATGTTTCTATTTGTTGGTTGTGAAGGACCTGCAGGAGAAGACGGCAATGACAGCTGTAAAGAATGTCACAATCAGACGCACATGAGCGCGATTGCTGCCCAGTACGAAACTTCGGGACATGCAGCCGGCACCAACGTTGCTTATGCCGGTGGACGGAATACTTGTGCTGCCTGTCATTCACACGAAGGATTTGTAGAAACCAAGCACACCGGTAGAGATACCACTGCCACAGCTATTGCCATTCCTACCCGTGTTGATTGTAAAACCTGTCACGACGGACACGTTTCTTTCGATACCGTTGATGGACCTGACTATGCTTTGAGAGCCAAAAGTGCTGTGCCATTGTTGATGTTCAAAAAAGAAAAATCAGTTGATTTTGGCGGTTCAAGCAACCTGTGTGCCAACTGTCACCAGCCACGTACTGCTGCTCCAGTAGCCAATGCCGATGGTGAATTCAGGATCTCAAGTACACACTATGGACCACACCACGGACCACAAGCTTCTTATCTGCAAGGTGTTGGTGCTTACGAAGTAGCTGGTTCTACCGCTTACCCTGCCGAGGGCAGTTCAGCCCACTCAGCCAGTGGTGCTTGTGTGGCTTGCCACATGAACGAAGCCAATGAGAATGGTGGTGGCCATACTTTTGCTGCCAATGTAGCTGGTTGTACCTCTTGCCATACTTCAGCAACAACTTTAGATATCAATGGTATTCAAACTGAAGTTCATGGTTTGTTGGAAGATCTTGCAGCCATTCTTAAATCAAAAGGTGTACTCGATGACGAAGGTCATGTCATTCCTGGTACTTACGCTGTTGACCTGGCTGGTGCTTACTATAATTACATTGGCATAGAAGAAGACAGAAGTCTTGGTGTACACAATCCTGCTTATATTAAAGCTGTTTTGAAAAATACCAT
>JAFGVJ010000337.1 GCA_016938055.1 Prolixibacteraceae bacterium | reverse complement strand
TTACGACCATTGAAAAAAGCAACTTTCTGGCACATAAAATCGAATACTACGATTCAGACAATGAACTGTTGCGGGTACAAAGTATTTCAGACTATCGGAAACAAGCCAATGACGGCTATTTTGCCTTTCATATGGACATGAAAAACGTTCAAAATCAGCGCCGATCCGTCATGAAGGTTGAAAAGTTTCAGATGGGATCAACTTTGCCCGAAACCCATTTTTCTCCCAACAGTTTAGTACAATAAACATTTGCAAAAGCCATGAAAGCAATGCTGGTCTGCTTATGCACTTTACTTTGCCTGAGTGCTGCCTCTCAAAAACTCACCATCGAAATCAATGGTTTGAGAAACAACAAGGGAAGCATACTACTCTCGGTTTACCGCGATCAGGAATCGTTTCAACATGAAGAACCTTTTCGAAGCTATACATTCAGTAAGGACAACATCCAAGCGGGACAACTGTTTCTGACCATCACCAATTTGGAAGAAGGTACCTGGGGAATCGCCCTGATCGATGATGAAAATGCCAACCAACAACTGGATTTTCACCTTTTTATCCCTTCCGAAGGCTTCAGCTTTTCAAACATGCCTTTCAAAGAAAAACGAAAGCCCGATTTCACGTCCTTCTCATTTGTACTTGATGAATCGGGCTGTCACATCATTTTTGATGTTTTCTATTTTTCAGGAAAAGAAAAAACGAAGCATCGTGTCAAAGAATGATGCCCTTACCAAATAATCCACCCATTTGCCAATTATGTCTACGTTATTTCAAACGTTTGCATTGGTGACATCTTTTGTAGCTTGTGGAATAGTCCTATATTTGTTCTCCGTTTTCGGGATTGTTTTTCCCGAGGTTTCGAACAATCACTAAATACCATTATAACAATGAGTAACACAATTGTAAACAAGGCTGCCGACAACATTAGAATACTGGCTGCAGCCATGGTTGAAAAAGCCAAATCGGGGCATCCGGGTGGAGCCATGGGTGGCGCCGATTTCGTGAACATTCTTTATTCCGAATTCCTGAATTACGATCCATCAGACATGCGTTGGATCAACCGCGACCGTTTCTTCCTTGACCCGGGCCACATGTCGCCCATGCTTTACGCGCAACTGGCTCTGGCCGGTAAATACAGCATGGAAGATTGTGCCAATTTCCGTCAGTGGGGAAGCATCACCCCCGGCCACCCCGAGGTGGATGTGGAGCGTGGTGTGGAGAACACCTCGGGTCCGCTGGGCCAAGGTCACACCATGGCCGTGGGTGCAGCCATTGCCGAGCGTTTTCTGACCGCCCGTTTTGGCGAATGGATGTCGCACAAAATTTACACCTTCATTTCCGACGGTGGTGTGCAGGAAGAAATTTCACAAGGTGCAGGCCGTATTGCCGGTTACCTGGGTTTGAACAACCTGATCATGTTTTACGATTCGAACGACATTCAGCTTTCCACCGATACTGATGCAGTAACCGCTGAAGATACTGCAAAAAAATACGAAGCCTGGGGATGGAACGTGATGACCATCAACGGGAACGATGCCGACGCCATCAGGGGAGCACTGCTGTCCGCACAAAAAGAAAAAGAACGCCCTACCCTGATCATTGGTAAAACCATCATGGGAAAAGGTGCACTGACCGAAGCCGGTGAGAATTACGAACGTAAATGTGCTACCCACGGTATGCCCCTGGGCGAAGCCGGTGCTTCGTTCGAAAAATCGATCCGTAACCTGGGTGGTGACCCCGAAAATCCATTTGTGATTTTCCCCGAAGTGAAGGAAATGTATACCAAACGTGCCGAAGAGCTGGTGAAAGCCGCTGCCCTGAAAAAGGCTGAACAGGCCCGTTGGGAAGCTGAAAATCCCGAGTTGGCTGCCAAACTGAAAACCTTCTTCTCAAAAGAAGTTCCCAGCATCGACTATAGCCAGATTGAACAAAAAGCAGGTACTGCCACCCGTGCAGCATCGGCCACCATTTTGACCCATTATGCCCAGGCTGTGGAAAACATGGTGGTATCATCAGCCGACTTGTCGAACTCCGACAAGACCGACGGATTCCTGAAAAAAACGTCTGCTTTCAAAAAAGGTGACTTCAGTGGCAAATTTCTGCAAGCTGGGGTAAGCGAACTCACCATGGCTTGTATCATGAACGGCATGGCCCTGCACGGTGGTGTGATCCCCGTTTGCGGTACTTTCTTCGTGTTCAGCGATTACATGAAACCAGCAGTGCGGATGGCTGCCCTGATGGAACTGCCCGTGAAATACGTGTGGACACACGATGCTTTCCGTGTGGGTGAAGACGGACCTACCCACCAGCCAGTGGAACAGGAAGCGCAAATCAGGTTGATGGAAAAACTTCAAAACCACAGCCACCGCAATTCCATGCTGGTATTGCGTCCGGCCGACAGCAACGAAACCACCATTGCCTGGAAAATGGCGCTTGAAAATACCGCTACCCCAACGGCATTGATTCTTTCACGTCAGAACATCAAAACCATTACTACTTACGAACTGGCGCAATCGGCCGATAAGGGAGCTTACATTGTTGCCGACTGCGAAGGTAC
>JAFGVJ010000336.1 GCA_016938055.1 Prolixibacteraceae bacterium | reverse complement strand
TTGATCGGTTCGCTCCAGTTCATTGAAAAACCTGACCATGGCTTTGGCCGATTGAAAATCACCGATGGAATCGAAACCGGTATCGGGGCCTAGTTGAGTGAACATCCGGCTGTTGTTGTTGCGTAAAACACCGTAGTGAAACTGTTGTGCCCAGCCCGAGGCATGGTCCATTTTTGCTCCCTCGAGCAACATGAACGATTTGAATTGGAGAATTTTCTTTGGTGACAAAAGCTTCCCTTTTCTGACCTTTTTGAATATTTCTTCAATTTCCTGCAAAGTAAAGTCTTCGGCATAAAAGGTTTCAATGCCATGGTCAGATATGCGGCAACCTGCTTCATGAAAAAAATCGTGGCGTTTCTGAAGCGCGTCAATCAAATCCTGAACGGAAGTGATTTCCATGTTGGCTGCTTGTCCCAGTTTTTCGAGGTAAGCTTTGAACTGCACTGGATTTTCAACAGCCATGGCCTTGTCGGGGCGCCAGGTGGGCAGTACTTTGACCTTGAAATCACTACGGGTAATTTTCAGGTGTTCTGCCAGGTCATCGGCCGGGTCGTCGGTGGTACACAATGTTTCGACATTCATACGGGTGAGCAGGCTTTGTACCGAAAAATCGGGCTGCTGAAGCATCACCTCTGTGCGCTCGTAAATACTGCGGGCTGTTTTCGGGTTCAGCAATTCATCGATGCCGAAATAGCGTTGCAGTTCCAGATGAGTCCAGTGGTAGAGGGGATTCCGCAGGGTGTAGGGAACTGTTTCGGACCATTTCTCAAATTTTTCGTAATCGCTGGCATTGCCTGTGATCAAGGCTTCATCAACGCCATTGGCCCGCATGGCACGCCACTTGTAATGATCGCCATACAACCAGATTTGTGCAAGGTTTTTGAAATTGACATTGCCTGAAATCTCGTGCGGGGGTAAATGGTTATGATAATCAATGATTGGCATTTGAGCGGCATAATCATGATAAAGCCGTTTGGCTGCTTCGGATTGCAGCATGAAGTTTTCGTCCATGAATGTTTTCATCTTTTCATCTTATTTTGATTTTCCGGCAGGTTTAGTGCCTGAAGTTTTATTGGTATCCTGTGATTGACTGCTTTTTCTGAGAGTCGATTCACGTACAATCAATTTGGGACGTAAAATCGTTTTTCGGGGAATCATTTCATCACGCTCAGCCAGAATTTCTTCCAGCAACAAGCGGGCTGTTGCTTTTCCCATTTCCTTGCTGAACTGTTCAACAGTGGTCAGTTTGGGGTTAATGAGTGCAGCAAAAGGTTCGTTGGAATACCCCGAAATGGCTACATCATCAGGTATTTTGAGACCTTTTTCCTGAATGGCCATTATGGCTCCCATGGCCATGTAGTCCGAGGCTGAAAAAATAACCTCAGGCAATGGGTGATGGAGGAGATAATCGCACATGAATTCGTAAGTGGTTTCCAGCGAAATATTTCCCTCGTAGACCGGCATTGCTTCGGCGTCGATGCCAATTTCAGCCAGGGCTTTGCGGTAACCTGCAAAACGGTTGTGGTAGGTGTTAAACCTGCGAGAACCGCCAATCCACATCATGTTGCGGTAACCTTGTTCTATGAGGTGCCGGGTAAGGTCATATGAACCTGAAACATCATCGTTCTCCACCTTGCACACATCCAGTTCATCGGTAATCCGGTCGAACATGACCAGCGGAATGTTGTGACCCAGCACTTTTCTGAGATGATCAAAATTACTGGTTTCCAGCGATATGGAAATTAAAATGCCGGCAACTCTGCTGGCAATGAGGGTGTCGATATTGTTAATCTCTTTCTGTTCGCTTTCTTCGCTTTGACAAATGATCAGGTTGTAGCCTGCCGGATTCAATACGCTTTCAACACCGGTGATGATGTTGGAAAAGAAATGCCGGTTTACACGTGGCACAATCATACCAATGGTGTTGGCCTTGCCTTTGCGCAGACTTGCTGCAATGGAGTTGGGTTGATAGTTCAATTCCCTGGCTTTTTCCCATACCAATTCCTTGGTGGTTTTTTTGATCTTCGGATGATCGTTTAAAGCCCTTGAAACAGTTGATGCGGTGATGTTTAACGACCGTGCTATGTCCTGTATGGTGGCCTGTTTCTTTGCCATGGTTTTGAATCGTTCTATTTAACGGGACAAAGATAAAAAATAAATGCAAACGTTTGCATTTTATTTTTCTTTATTTAATTTTGTCCTGTCAAAGTAAAATACACACCATGCATAAAGTAGTAACTTTTGGAGAAGTAATGTTGAGGCTGGCCACGCCCGGAAATTTGCGTTTTGATCAAATTGATCAGTTTTCGGCAACCTTTGGTGGTGGTGAAGCCAACGTTGCGGTATCGTTGGCCAATTATGGCATTTCGGTTGACTTTGTGACCCGTTTACCCAACAATGATATTGCCCGGGCTTGTGCAAAGGAATTGCGTGGCATTGGCGTAGGTGTCAATCAAATTGTTTGGGGTGGTGAACGAATGGGCATTTATTTTCTTGAAACCGGTGCAGTTAGTCGTGCCAGTAAAGTAGTGTACGATCGCGGTCATTCGGCCATCGCTGAAATTCAACCGGGCATGGTTGACTGGGATGCAGTTTTCGAAGGTGTCAACTGGTTTCATTGGACCGGTATTACCCCGGCCATTTCGCAGTGTGCTGCTGATGTTTGTTTTGAGGCCATACAGAAAGCCAATGAAAAAGGCATTATCGTTTCAACGGATTTGAATTTCAGGAAAAACCTTTGGAAATACGGGAAAAGTGCTGCGGAAGTAATGCCAGCGTTGGTTGCAGGATGCGACATCGTGCTGGGTAACGAAGAAGATGCCGCCATGGTGCTGGGCATTCATCCCGAAGGGGTTGATGTGACTGGTGGAAAAGTTGAAGCCGCTGCTTATGAGTCGGTTTCAAAACAAATCATGGCTCGTTTCCCGCGATGCAAGAAAGTGATTACCACCCTTCGTGGTTCGGTGAATGCCAATCACAACAGCTGGAGTGGCGTACTTTGGGACGGATCGAAACTTTACGAAGCACCTACCTACCAAATAACCCATATCGTTGACCGTGTGGGCGGTGGTGACTCTTTTATGGGTGGACTTATTTACGGCTTGCTCACCTGGCCCGATGATCACCAGAAAGCACTGGAATTTGCTGTGGCTGCCTCTTGTTTGAAGCATACCATTTACGGCGATTACAACCGGGTGACTGTTGATGAAGTGCTGAAACTGATGGACGGTGATGGCTCCGGACGCGTGGCGAGATAGAAGCCCCTCCCTAACCCTCCCCCAAGGGGAGGGAATAAATGTAATGCTTAAAAATTAGAGAAAGAATTGATATTGTTACGTTAAAAGAAATTACGCACAATCTGCTCCCTCTCCCTAAGGGGGAGGGTCGGGGAGTGGGGCTTATAGATTCATGATGGCAAAATATTCACGCATAGAGGTTTTCCTCAAAATGAAAGAAAACGGGATGGTCCCGCTTTATTACAGTCCCGATGTGGAAAAATGTAAAAAGGTGGTGAAAGCTTGTTACGATGGCGGAGCACGCTCGTTTGAATTTACCAATCGGGGCGATTTTGCCCACGAAGTATTTGGTGAATTATCGAAATATGTAAAAGCAGAGCTGCCAGGGTTGGCACTGGGGGTAGGTTCGGTAATTGATGCAGGAACAGCTTCCCTCTACATTCAGTTGGGGGCCGATTTCATTGTGTCGCCACTCCTGAATCCCGAATTGGCCAAGGTTTGCAACCGCAGAAAAGTACTATGGAGCCCCGGATGTGGTTCGGTTTCAGAAATAAACCAGGCCGAAGAACTGGGCTGTGAGTTGATCAAAATTTTTCCTGCTTCACAGGTAGGTGGTCCTGCTTTTGTGAGCGCGGTGAAAGGCCCCTGTCCGTGGACCGACATCATGCCCTCGGGGGGAGTTACGCCAGAATACGATAACCTGAAAGCATGGTTCAAAGCCGGTGCTACTTGTGTGGGCATGGGCGGTCAGTTAATGAAAAGCGAATACATTAACGAGGGCCGTTTCGATGAATTGGCCGAAAAGGTGAACGAAACACTTTCATTAATTAAAAAAATCAGATCAGAAATATGATAACAAGCAACGAATTATTAGGACTGGAAGGCAAAACGGTAGTTGTTACCGGAGCCGGAGGAGTTATTTGCAGCAGCATTGCTGAGGGCCTCTGTGAAGTAGGCATGAATGTGATGCTGCTCGATATTGATGAAGCTCGTGCCATTAGCAGGGCTAACGAACTGAAAGCTAAGTTTCCCAATCAGATCATTGAGGGCTTCTTTGCCAATGTGCTGGATAAACGTTCTTTGGAAAGCGCGAAGAACCGAATTTTAAGTTTTGTTGATGCAATCGATTTCATCGTGAACGGTGCCGGTGGAAATTCTCCCAAAGCTACCACCCAGGCCGAAGAGATTGTTCCGGGTAAAACCGACGATTTAAGCAATTTTTTTGACTTGCAAATGGAAGGCTTCGATCAGGTTTTCGACCTGAATTTTAAAGGTACTGTATTGCCAACCATGGTGTTTGGCAAAGAAATGATTGAACGAGGACAAGGTGGTGTGCTCAACATCTCTTCGATGAATGCTTTCAGACCACTGACCAAAATTCCGGCCTATTCTGCCGCCAAATCTTCCATCAACAATTTTACCCAATGGCTGGCTGTACACTTTGCCAAAACAGGTGTAAGGGTCAATGCCATTGCCCCGGGCTTTTTTATCACCACCCAGAATAAATTCCTGCTGATTGGCGAAGATGGCAGCCTTACCGAACGTGGTCAGAAAATCATCAATGGAACACCCATGGGACGTTATGGCGAAATCGAAGAGCTGATAGGAACGACCATTTACCTGCTGAGTGACATGTCGAAGTTTGTCACCGGCATTGTCATTCCCATCGATGGTGGATTCAGTGCATACAGCGGGGTTTAATAGAAGGAAGAAGTTAATGACTAAAATCTACAAAATATGGAACTCAAAAAAACTTACAAATATTCGTTGATTGTCCCCACCAGCATGGGGGTGCGTATTACTCCCGTTAACGGGCAACCCGTTCACAGCAGTGATACCTTTAAAATGCAGGCCACCAGTGCTGAAACCAACGTTGCCAGCATCGCTTCATACCTTGGTTTGCCCGTGAAAGTACTGACTACCTTTGTGAAGGACAGTCCTATTGCACAATTCATCAAAAGCAACCTGAAAAGTCGTTTCATGGATTTCGAAGGTCCCGAGGTTCCACAAGGAAATCCCTGGGGCTATCGTCACCAGTTCAACATTGCCGACAGTGGATTTGGTAGCCGCGGGCCACGTGTGCAAAACGACCGTGCCGGTGAAGTTGGGCGTACACTGAATGTAAAAGATTTCGACATTGAAAGGATTTTTGGGCAGGAAGGTGTACAAATTGTTCACTTATCGGGCCTCATTGCTGCCCTTTCGGAAGGCACCAGTCAGTTCTGTCTGGAATTGGCCAGGGCTGCCAAAAAGTACGACACCCGCATTTCTTTCGATTTGAATTACCGGGCATCGTTTTGGAAAGGCCGTGAAAAGGAATTGCGCGAAATTTTTACTGAAATAGCTTCGGTTGCCGACATCCTTATCGGGAATGAAGAAGATTTCCAGTTGTGCCTGGGCATTGAAGGACCCGAAGCAGGTGGCAAAGGCATCGAAGGGAAAATTGATGGTTTTAAAACCATGATTGGTCGGGTGAAAGCTGCATTCCCCAATGCATCGGTCTATGCCACAACCCTCAGGGAAGTGGAAAGCACCAATGAACACCTCTGGGGGGCCATTATGCTGGCCGGCAACGAATGGCAAGTGATTATGCCACGCAAAATCAATGTGCTCGACCGGATTGGTGGTGGCGATGGTTTTGTTGGAGGTTTGCTTTATGGTATATTGAAAGCATGGCCTTCGGAAAAATGGATACAGTTTGGCTGGGCCACCGGAGCCATGGCCACCACCTTTCTCACCGACTATGCCCAGCCTGCCGATGAAGAAATGGTATGGAGTATCTGGGAAGGTAATGCCCGTGTGAAACGCTAAGGTCAACTGATCGTACTTTATTGATCAGCAACATTATTCTTGCTGATCAAAGTGCTGAAACAAGTCATGCATTGTTTCATCCTCTTTTTTGTATTTTTAAGAACAACATTAAAAACGAGAAAAATGAAAAGGTTTTTTGTATTCAGCGTTGTTGCACTTCTTTTATTCACTGCTTGTTCCAATAGTGGAGCCAAAAAGGTGAAAATCGGTTTTCTCATTCACTCTACTTCCAGTTCACGATGGCAGATGGACATCGCCTATGTACAGGAAAGGGCCGATGAAATTGGTGCAAACATTGTTCTTAAAGATGCCGGCGGAGATGAAAACTTGCAATTGAAGCAAGCCAATGAATTGTTGAAAGAAGGGGTTGATGCCCTCATCGTGGTGGCTGCCAACCAAAATACCGCAGCCGGAATTGTACGCGACGCACATCAATACAAAGTTCCGGTCATTGGTTACGACCGCTTGATTAAAAATTCGGACCTCGACTACCTGGTTTCTTTTGAGTACGATAAGGTTGGTCAGTACATGGTTGATTATGCCATTGAAAAGGTACCACACGGTAACTATGTGATCGTATGGGGAGATGCTACCGACGCCAATGCCATTTTTGTGAAGAACGGGATTGAAAAAACCCTGGCTCCTCATATTGAAAATGGCAATGTCAACGTTGTTTTTAAAACTTATGTTGAAGGCTGGACCTACGAAAATGCCAAACACATCGTGGACGAAGTGCTTGACTTTACCACGGAGAAGATCGATGTGGCCATCGTTTGTAACGATCCCATGGCCATGGGCGTTTATGCTGCTTTGGAAGGACATGCCTACGGCCCCAACGAAGTGATCATCACCGGCCAGGATGCCACCCTCGAATTTGTGCATGGCATGCTCGATGGCAAAATGTCCATGTCGGTTGGGAAACCCATTAAAGAACTGGCATACGGTGCTGTTGATATGGTGGTCGATCTGGTAAGAAATAACAAAGCCAAAGGTTTCGATCAGGTAGTGAACAACGGACGGAAAGATGTGCCAGCCAAACTTTATTCACCTTACATCATTGATAAAAGCAATTTTGAAAGTGAACTGATCGGGAAGGGTGTCTTTACCCGTGAACAGGTTTTTAGACAATAACATTTCAACTTTAATACGAAAAATTATGCTTTATTATCAGGTGGGATCACCGAAACATACCCTCACCGCCGACGATTTGAAGAAAGGTCTTTTTGAAGCGTTGGAGCAATTGGGAAAAAAATCAAAAATCCTGGCCATTCCGCCCGATTATACCCGCCTGCCTTCCAGGGCAGGGGAACTCACTGCTTATGCTTATGAATTTTATGGAGAAAGAATGACCGATATTTTGCCGGCACTTGGAACCCATACGCCCATGACTGCTCATCAGATTGATCGCATGTTCCCGGGTGTTCCCAAATCCTTGTTTCGTGAACACGATTGGCGAAACGATGTGGTAACCCTGGGGGAGGTTCCGGCGGCATACATTGAAAAGGTTTCAGAAGGGAAAGTGTCCTTTTCATGGCCTGCGCAGGTCAATAAATTGCTGGTTGAAGGGGATTTCGATCTCATCCTTTCGTTGGGTCAGGTGGTGCCGCACGAAGTAGTGGGTATGGCCAATTACAACAAAAATATTTTAGTAGGAACCGGTGGCTCCGAAGGCATCAACAAGAGCCATTACATTGGGGCAGCCTATGGCATGGAACGCATGATGGGCCGGGCCGATACTCCTGTACGCAAGGTGTTCAATTATGCCACCGATCAATTTGCAGCCCATCTGCCCATTGTGTATGTTCAAACCGTTGTGGCTGTTGACGAAAACGGCAAACTCGTCACCCGTGGCTTGTTTGTGGGCGACGATTTTGAAGTGTTCCAAAAAGCAGCAGAACTTTCCCTCCTGGTCAATTTCGACATGGTGTCCAAACCCCTTAAAAAGGTGGTGGTCTGGCTCGATCCAACCGAATTCAAAAGCACATGGCTGGGGAATAAAAGCATTTACCGTACCCGCATGGCCATGGCCGACGGAGGATCACTCATTGTGTTGGCCCCTGAATTAAAAGAATTTGGTGAAGACAAGCAGATTGATCAGCTGATCAGAAAATATGGGTATTTCGGTACCCCGGCTACCCTGAAAGCTGTTGAAGAAAACAAGGATCTTCAGGATAACCTGGGCGCTGCTGCCCACTTGATACATGGCTCTTCCGAAGGGCGTTTTTCGGTGACTTACTGTCCCGGAAAACACACTGAAAACCTTACCCGGCAGGAAATCGAAAGCGTTGGCTTTGGATATGCCGATTTGGATGAAATGATGGCCAGGTACAATCCCGATAAACTGAAGAACGGCTTCAATAGGCTGCCCGATGGCGAGGAGATATTCTTTATCTCCAATCCTGCACTGGGTTTGTGGGCACACAAAGACCG
>JAFGVJ010000335.1 GCA_016938055.1 Prolixibacteraceae bacterium | reverse complement strand
GATATTTATATCACGGAAGAGTAAAATCAATTGCTGATGCAGCCCGTGAGGGAGGCCTTAAATTCTAAGAATTATGTCAGGAAATATTAAGAAAGTGAGAACCAGCGATTTGGAATTGAAAGACCGGTTAGTTGCCATTAACCGTGTCACCAAAGTAACCAAAGGGGGTCGTACCTTTAGCTTCTCGGCCATTGTTGTTGTCGGTAACGAAGACGGCATTGTGGGCTGGGGGCTTGGAAAAGCCAACGAAGTTACCACGGCAATTGCCAAAGGGGTTGAAGCCGCAAAGAAAAACCTGGTGAAAATTCCTGTGATTAACGGTACCATCCCGCACGAGCAATTTGCCAAATTTGGTGGAGCCCGTGTATTGTTAATACCCGCATCACATGGTACCGGTGTAAAAGCCGGGGGCGCCATGCGTTCCGTACTCGAAAGTGTAGGCGTTCACGATATCCTTGCCAAATCAAAAGGATCATCCAACCCGCATAACCTGGTTAAAGCAACATTCAACGCATTGACCGAATTGCGCGACGCATACACTGTAGCTGAACATCGTGGAGTATCACTTGATAAATTATTTAAAGGATAATTATGGCTAAAATCAAGATCACTCAGGTAAAAAGTAGCATCGGTTCAACCAAACACCAGAAACTGATTCTCGAATCACTCGGAATCCGTCGTCTGCATCAAACTGTTGAACACGAAGCGAACCCACAAATTGTGGGCAAAGTAAATAAATTGAAACATTTGGTTCAGGTTGAAGAAATCTAATCTGATATAAAACGATAGATTATGGATCTCAGCAAGATGAAACCCGCTACAGGGTCAACACATCATGGTAAAAGAATAGCACGTGGACAAGGATCAGGTCACGGAGGAACCGCAACTCGTGGTCATAAAGGCCAAAAGTCGAGATCAGGTTATTCCAAGAAAATTGGTTTCGAGGGTGGTCAAATGCCCATACAGCGTGTTGTTCCAAAATTTGGCTTTAAAAACTTTAACAGAGTAGAATACAAAGCCATAAACCTGCGTACATTGCAAGAACTGGTTGATAAACATAACGTTTCTGTTATCGATCTGCAATTCCTTGCCGACAACGGCTTGTCCAGCAAAAACGATAAAGTGAAAATTTTAGGCGTTGGCGAATTAAAAGCCAAATTGGATGTGAAAGCTCACGCTTTCTCGAAAAGTGCAAAAGAAGCGATTGAGAAATTAGAAGGTACAACCGAAATCATCTAAACCCGTTAGCTAACGGACTGATGACTAAAAAAATTAACTTATGAAGAAGTTAATCGAAACCCTAAAAAATATCTATAAGATTGAAGACCTCAGAACACGTATCGGGATTACTTTATTTTTTATCCTGATCTACCGTTTGGGTTCATTCGTTGTGTTGCCTGGTCTCGACCCGGCACAGTTGGGTGCGCTCAAAGCACAAACTCAGGACGGATTGCTCGGACTGCTCGACATGTTCTCGGGAGGTGCATTTTCCAATGCATCGGTTTTCGCTTTAGGTATTATGCCTTACATCTCAGCTTCCATTGTTATTCAGCTTTTAACCATCGCTGTACCTTATTTTCAGCGTTTGCAAAAAGAAGGTGAATCAGGCCGGAAACGCATGAATCAGATTACCCGGTACCTTACCGTGGTCATCCTCATTTTCCAGGGACCTGCTTTCTTAACCAACTTACACCTTACACTGGCCGGTACACCCGGAGCCTTTGTGCTCGCAGGCCGTATGTTCGACATCAGCTCTACCATCATTCTGTTGGCAGGCTCCATGTTTGTATTATGGCTGGGTGAAAAAATTACCGACCGTGGTATCGGTAACGGTATTTCCCTGATCATCATGATCGGGATCATTGCACGCCTTCCCGGATCAGCAGTTCAGGAGTTCATCTCTCGCCTTGAAGAACAAAGCGGTGGCGGACTCGTTTTATTGCTCATCGAGTTGGTGGTCATGTTTGTAGTGTTCATGTTGGTGATTTTATTGGTACAGGGTACACGCCGTATTCCTGTTCAATACGCAAAACGAATTGTTGGTAATAAACAATACGGTGGGGTACGTCAGTACATCCCCCTCAAAGTGAATGCCGCCGGAGTAATGCCCATCATTTTCGCCCAGGCGATCATGTTTGTGCCCATTATGCTGGCTGGTCTTGGTGGTGAATCCATGAGCGGTTTTGCTGCAGCATTCTCATACGAAGGGTTCTGGTACAATTTTGTGATGTTCCTCATGGTCATTGCCTTTACCTACTTTTATACGGCAATTACGGTGAACCCCGTGCAAATGGCCGAAGATATGAAGAAGAACGGTGGCTTTATTCCCGGTGTAAAACCCGGTAAAAAAACCGCTGAATACCTCGATACGGTCATGTCGCGTATTACGCTGCCAGGATCAATCTTTTTGGGGTTTGTAACCATTCTTCCTGCTTTCGCCATGGTTGTTGGGGTGAATGCCTCGTTTGCCCAGTTCTTTGGAGGTACCTCACTGCTCATTTTGGTGGGGGTAGTCCTTGACACTTTACAGCAAATTGAAAGCCACCTGCTGATGCGCCATTACGACGGTTTGATGAAATCGGGCCGTATCAAAGGGCGTTCAGGTAGTGGAGCTTCAGCAATTTAATCAGTAGTGCTTGCGCCGGTTATCAGGAGTATCTGCTTGTTAACCGTTCAGCATTTAAAGTTCTTTAAATATTGATCATCAGTTTTCCCATTGGGTAAACAAATCCGCTTGAGCGGCTGATGGATGATGTAGTTTTTACCATAAAACCACATCATCCATTATCAAGAGGTTTGTTACAGTGAATAGGTGATTCGCCATCGTTTGTGTGTATTCGGTGGTAAAAGGCCTCTTCATCGGAAACCGGTGGCAGCAACCAGTCAACTGTGTTGAAAGTGTGAATGATTTCAAAGGAAAAATTAAAACAAACAATGTATGGCGAAACAGCCTTCAATTGAACAAGATGGAACCATTATCGAAGCATTGTCAAATGCAATGTTTCGAGTTGAGCTGGAAAATGGACATGTAATTACTTCGCATATCTCAGGAAAAATGCGGATGCATTACATCAAAATTTTGCCCGGCGATAGGGTCAAGGTGGAAATGTCACCTTATGACCTTACCAAGGGTAGGATAACATTTCGATACAAATAATTACTAGATTGATACAAAACATGGTAGATGTTTTGGGAAATTGTTTACTTTTGTGGCACTTTTTCAAAAACCGCTGTGGAATTGAATCAAAATCTTAAATTTTTAAACGGATGAAAGTACGTGTATCAATAAAGAAACGTAGCGCCGACTGTAAAATCGTACGCAGGAAGGGACGTTTATATGTGATTAATAAGAAGAACCCTAAGTTCAAACAACGTCAGGGTTAATTTGTAATTAATAATAATAGAAATTCTATGGCTCGTATAGTTGGTGTAGATATCCCAAATAACAAGCGCGGCGAAGTCGCGTTAACTTATGTCTATGGAATCGGACGTAGCAGTGCCAGAAAAATTCTGACTGAAGCGGGTGTTGATTTGAACGCTAAAGTTCAGGATTGGAACGACGACGATTTCCACGCCATTCGTGGAATTATTGGCAAGCAATTTAAGGTGGAAGGTGAACTACGTTCCGAAACCCAGCTGAACATTAAGCGCTTGATGGATATAGGTTGTTATCGTGGTATTCGCCACCGTATTGGTTTACCACTGCGTGGTCAAAGTACCAAAAACAATGCTAGAACACGTAAAGGTAAACGGAAAACTGTTGCAAATAAAAAGAAAGCGACCAAATAATTAGGTGATAGATTATGGCAAAAAAATCAGGAACTTCAAAAAAGAGAGTCG
>JAFGVJ010000334.1 GCA_016938055.1 Prolixibacteraceae bacterium | reverse complement strand
TGCTGAATAAGGGCCATCCTTTCTTTGTTACGTGCCGATACTACGACATACACTATCCCGAATACAACGCCAAAGAATACAATGGGTATTAATACATCTTCTAACATGACTTTCTTTTTTAAGATTTGATTTTCCCTTTTGACGCAGCAGGTTTCAAACGGTTACAAATGTTTGTCAAAATAATTACCCGCATGTATCAGTGGCAGTAAGCAGTACCAGTATCCAGTATTCAGTATCCAGGATCAATAGCAGTAGCATCCACTTCAATTCAATGACTAATCGTTTTTCTTCCGAAATTGTAACCTTTGAGTCAGTCTTGCGTCATATGCTTTGAATGATTGATCGCGACGATACATATTACCTGAATCTGGTGCTGAGCGGCGATACCGCTGCATTTTCCTACCTGGTTGAACGTTATTCCGACATGGTTTATTCCCTGGTATTGAAAATGTTGAAGAATGAAACAGATGCCGAAGACCTTACTCAGGAAATATTTATCAGCGTTTACAAGTCGCTGGACAAATTCAGGGGGAATTCAAAATTCTCCACCTGGATTTACCGGATCACCTACAATAAAGCCATCAGTAAGCTCCGGAAAAGCAACAGGATCGTGCTTTCTGAAGTTGAAAAGGCTGCTGATATGGAGGATTACGACGAAGAAGCTCAGCATGCCCCGGCCTCTACCGACGAGCAGCTTCAGCAACTCGAAGCAGCCCTTCAGGCTTTGCCCGATGATGAGCAGGTATTGATCATGCTTTATTATTACGAAAATGAATCGGTTGAAGCCATTGCATCGATTACCAAACTATCGGAATCGAATGTAAAAGTGAAACTGTTCAGGATCAGAAAAAAATTGAAAGAAGTATTGGAACGACAGAACAGTATCACAATGCCTGTAATTCATTAAATTTGCAGCTATGGAAGAAAACATTCAAAAAGCCATTCAGCAGCAGCTGATTCGTAAAGCACCAGCCGGTTTAAGCAATCGGGTGATGGACGAAGTGTTCCGTTTAGCTACTGCAAAACCCTATCAGCCCATCATTTCCAAAACCATGTGGTGGATAATAGGTGCTGTGGCAGCTTTGTTCACTGCACTCCTGCTCTTTCTTCCGCAACAAACCACCAATATTTCAGGCGAAACAGGTATGGTCAGTGACTTCGTTCAACGCCTCGATTCACTTGATTTTTCATGGCTAACTGTTCCGGGAAACGTGAATTTACTTGTGATCTCCGCAGTGAGCCTGGCCATTTTCCTGTTGTTGTTCTTCGATACTTATCTTTTCCGTAAGTCATTAAAATAAATCACAACTTTTCAGTCATAGATTCTAAACTACCTGAGATTTTATATGGTTATAAAAACGGCAATTCATCACTCAATAGCCCAATGCTGATCAGATTCTTGTTATTCTTTCAGTAATCGATAGGGCGCCATCGGTACCTACGAAAACAACAAGTGCCTTTTTCATTCCTTCGGCTAGTTTACTGATATCACCCTTTGTGATCTTTTCGGGCGAAATGCCAATTTTCTTACACTGGGCCATTACTGCACCTTGTGCCATAATATTACCCAGAAAAGGTGAGAGTATTTCAATTATCTGGTTGTAGTACATATTATTGAGCGTATTCATGAGTTACCTCCTTTCGCGATAAGTTGCATGATTTGCTTTTGCTTTACTGCCGAAAGTGCGATCAACAAGTATCCTATGTTCCAGGCAACATCTATCAGGTTACCGCTTCCATAGCGTTCCATCCATCCCAGGTAGGAATAAAGCAGATCGGCTATGGTGATTGATAAAAAACCAAAAATCATCAGTTTCCAGGTGAGCGTAATATCGCCTTTACCAAGCTGATAAACAATGTAGTACATGGAAATTGCCAATACGACAATCACCAAATCAGCAATCGGATAATACAAGTAGAATACTTTTTCAATAAGCCTTGTTTCGGCATCGGTAACAATTGGGTTCAACAAGAAATAGGAAACCAAAGCAACAATAACCAGTAAGCCGCCAACAACCAAACTGTAGGATTTCATATTGCCTAAAGGAAGCCCACTGTCGCGGTAACCTTTACCGATGATCAAAAAACCGGCAATAAGAGGCAAGTAAGCAATACACCAGAAAATATCGGCTGTGCTTGGAAAATACTCGTTCATGTCGCGCATCAGCACTAATTCGTTAAGTGCATAAAATGTTTCGGCTAAAAAGTTAAGACACATCCCGATCAAAAAAAGTAGCCACGCTGTTTTTGCAAAGTCGAAAACCTTGAAAAAAGCATATGTGCGAAACAAGAAAAAAACCGAGATCAGGGAAGTAAATACAGTCAGCAGATCACTCACATAAGGCAACATTTCGGCATCATCGGGTAGTAACAGATAGGCGAAAATATTGAATGCGACTAAAATCAAAGATATGATTTTCAGTTGTTTAAATTCATGCATGGTAAGTTGATTTAGTTTTTAGTTTTAAATTGTTGGTTTTTAGTTAATCAGTACAATATAAAAAATTATTTGAAACAAAAGAAGTGGGTAAGATTACTTACCTGCTCCTCGGAATATGCACAAAGAAAGTTCAAAGCGCAAGTGCGGATTAAGCTCCATTGATTTTAACTTCGTTGATTTTAAATTGCAAGCGATCGGAGAACGAAAGCTTAGAATGAAATTGTTTTTCGATCAACTCAATTGATTTCAAACAAGAAAGGAAGAGCAGGTGCATTATTTTTTCATCATTGTTTTTCAAGCTTGACTATATTGGTGACTATTTCGCTTTGTATTCGTATGCCAAATCGCCTGCAAAAGCATAATTTGATTGAACCGGACTAAAAGAGTTCAATCCTTAATTCCAACATTTTTTTGTAATTTTCGAAAGATGTACTAAACAATAATTATTTATTCTGATGAAAAAAAATATGTGTGCTTACACTTGTCGTCCTAATAAGTTTTTCGGTTTACTCACAAACAAAATCGAGTGGGAATCCGGTTTTCGGAGGATGGTACGCCGATCCTGAGGCCATCATTTTTGATGAAAGCTGCTGGATTTACCCAACATACTCGGCCCATGCCGAAGTTCCCGATTCGTCGGCTGTGCATACTGACTGGCAGAAAAACGAACGACAGAATAATAAGCCTTGGACGCCTTTTCTTTTGCAGACTTTTTTTAATGCATTTTCAGCTATCCTAACAAATATTTCCGTCACAGCCATTCAAGTAATCAATAAATCTATTGATTACTATGTTCCTTTCTTTATATTTGCATCCATTGAAAAAATAGTTACATGAAAGGACGCGAATTTAAAGATGCCATGTACCAAGGCCTGGCCAAATTACTAAAGGCTTTGTCAAACCCGGCACGCCTGGAGATCATCGAAATGCTTTCGCAGGGCGAAAAGAGTGTGGAGGGCATTGTGCAGAGTACCAATCTGAGTTTGGCCAATGCTTCGCAGCACCTGCAGGTTTTGAAAAACAACAACCTGGTAAAAACGCGGAAAGAGAAGCAATATGTTTTTTACTCCCTGGTGAACAATAATTTTCTGGCACTTTATCAGCACATTATTAAATATGCGGTGGAAGAAATTGCCGAATTGGAAAGAATCATGAACCGTCAGCGCGAGG
>JAFGVJ010000058.1 GCA_016938055.1 Prolixibacteraceae bacterium | reverse complement strand
GAACACAGGGTCAACAAGCGCCTCACCTTCGACGAGAAAATTACCTTCGTCAATACCCAAACCGAAGGTTTTGACCAATGGTACTGGCACAATTTCTACAACAACCCCATTGTTTCGGTTATTTCAGCCGATCCAACAGTGTCAGCTTATGATGAAAATGGTGACTGGACCATTTCACCTTTCAATGTGGGCAACCCCATTGTGCCCCTCGACATGAAGGATAAAATTGACAAGAACAACAGTTTCGAAGGCAACTTCGGTTTAAAAATCAACCTGATTAAGGGCCTCGACTACCAAAGCCGGATCACCGGTAAATTCAGTTTGCAGGATTCCAAAGAATATCAGGCCATTTACTGGGCTTCGCCAACTGTTTATAACGATCAGGACAAGCTTCTCATGAATATGAACAAAGGCATGTCCTACAACTTTCAGAACTACATCAGCTATCAAACCACCATTGCCCAGAAACATAACATTTCGGCCATGGCGGGGATGGAAGCCAGCAAATGGTGGGGTTACGACATCAACGGTACACGGGTCGATATGGCCAGTTCAGACCCCAACATGTTGTATTTTTCCAAATCGACCAATGGTGATGCCGACATTCAGAACGTGAACGGTTCGGGTTACATTGGAGCCAACCAGGCATATTTTGGCCGTTTGAATTACGACTACATGGGCAAATACCTCTTAACAGTGAACGTTCGCCGCGACGGTTCCAGCAGCTTTGGCCCCAATAACCGCTGGGGTACTTTCCCATCGTTCTCGCTGGGCTGGAAATTTGCCGAAGAGGAATTCATGAACAATATCACCTACATCAGCACCGGTAAACTCCGCTTTGGTTATGGCCAAACCGGCGCCAACGCCCGCACAGGTTTCCCGTATCTTTCAACTGTTGTAACACGGCCAGAGTTCAGGTATACCCTCGATGGTACGACCACACTGGTAGGCACAGGCCCCAACCAGATCCCCAACCCTTCGTTACACTGGGAATCCGTTAACATGTCGAACCTTGGTTTGGACATGACTTTCTTCGACAACCGACTTTCACTGACTGCCGATTTGTTCAACAAGGTGAACGATGGGATGATCCTTCAAAAAGAAACCAGCGTCATTGCCGGTACTCATCAGGGAGAAAATCCCGAAGTGAACTTTGGCAGCATCAGCAACAAAGGTTATGAAGTGACCATTGGTGCCCGCAAGAATCATGGTGAACTAACCGGTTCCATTGATTTGAATTTCTCGGGCGTAAAGAATACGGTGATTGATCTGGCTACCGATTCCATGCAAAGAGGGGCTGTACACAACGTCTCACCTACCAACATGACTTTGATGGGTTATCCCGTTGCACAGTTCTATGGTTGGGAAATTGAAGGCATGTTCTCCGAAAACGATCCTACTGAAAAAGTTGGTAACAGGGTTTTCATTACCAATCAGCCCTTTGTGACTGATTCGGAAGGCAAAAAAACCTACATGCAACCCAATGCCAAACCCGGCGATGCCCGCTTTAAAGATGTTAGCGGTGACGGAAAACTCGGACTCGATGACAAAGTCATACTGGGAAGCCCGCTGCCCAAACTTACTTTCGGATTTTCAATCAATCTTCAATACAAAGGCTTCGATTTCTTAGCTTTCTTTAACGGAACCTACGGTAACAAGATCATGAACGGATCCAAACAGTACCTGTACAATCCCGTTGGCTACGGTAACCGTGGAAAAGATTTTGCCAACCGTTATCGCGACGAATTGGTCAAAGACGGTGTAGTGGTGGTTCAGGAAAACCACAATACCGATGTTTACCGTTTGAATGCCGATACCTATACCAGAATGTCAAGCTTCTTTGTGGAAGATGGCTCATTTTTACGTTTGAGAAACATCTCACTGGGCTATACCATTCCAGCATCATTGACCGAAAAAATTGGTGTGGAAAAACTGAGGGTTTTTGCCGGAGGTAAAAACCTGTTTACGCTGACCAAATATACTGGTTTGAACCCCGAAATTGGTGGAAACAATATCCTGGAAATGGGTGTTGACATCGGTTTGTACCCGGTAACCAAGATGGTTTACTTTGGTGCCAACATTGTATTCTGAGACAAGTAAGCTTTTGTAAATGAAAAAAATTGAAATCATGAATAAAAAAATAATCAAAGAGTTGTCATTGCTGCTGATCGGGATTGCCCTTTTTAGTTGCAGCGACGATTTCCTGGAAGTAAAACCACAGGCTGCAGAAAACAGTGCCTCGTTTTATCTTACTCAGGAACATGCCAATCAGGCGCTGACGGTTGCCTATTCCCGCTTCAACCTCGTTGGTGTTTGGGATGTTGACATTATGCAACGTTTGGGTGACATTCCTTCGGACGATGCTGAAGCAGGTGGTGAAGACATTACCGATGTACCTTCCTTGCAGGATTATGGCCGGCTGACTCCCCTGCCCACCGACGGTGTCCTTTCCGATGTATACGGGACACTTTACAGTGGTATTTATTTCAGCAACATTGCCATTGCCGAAGTTCCGGGCATTAAGGAAACCGATCCCATGGCCGATCCTGTATTGATTGACCGCAGGGTGGCAGAAGCCAAATTCCTCCGGGCCATTAACTACTTCTACCTCACCATGATCTATGGGGGCGTACCTTATGTGGATCATGTACTGGGTTCAGATGAATACATGCAACCCCGTGCCGATATCAAAAAGATCTACGAACTGATTGAAACTGACTTAAAAGAAGCCATTGATGTGCTTCCCGAACGAAGCGGATGGGGAGCAGATTTAGGACGTGCTTCGAAAGGAGCTGCAAAAGCATTGCTCGCCCGTACTTTGTTGTTTGAGTCATCGTATGCAAAGAATTATGGCGGCAAAGATGCCCGTTTCGATGGAATGAGCGAACGCTGGGCCGAATCACTGAAATATTCCGAAGAAGTTATCAATTCAGGCGAATATGAACTGATTGGGATCAACGGTGAAAAATACGAGACCTGGAGAGGTCCCGAAACCAATGGCTATCGCTACATCTTCACCTCAGATGGCGACAATTCCAAAGAAGGGGTATTTGAGATCCAATGTGTACAGGAAGGCCTGGGTTGGTCGGCAGCACGTGGTAATGCCATTGCCCAATGGAGCGGCGCCCGTTATTATACCAATGATGAAGGAACTTCAACCACCACAGGTATGTGGGGCTTTGGTGTACCTACTCAAGCTGCTTGGGATGCCTTTGATGATGGTGATCCACGACGCGATGCCTCTATGGTAAGGGAAGGTGGAAACGACTCGATTCAAATGACCAGTGACAAATGGTATCGTTATAGTTTCGAACATTGCATCACCAACATTTACTCCACCAAATGGGAAGCTTCGTACGTCGAATTTAAAGGAGCCGGTGGTCCATGGCACAGTGCACCACAAAACGTTCGACTGATCAGAATCTCAGAAGTTTACCTGAATGCTGCTGAAGCAGCCTTTATGCTGGGTCAAACCGACAAAGCACTGGCCTATGTGAACAAAGTGCGTGAGCGGGCCCGCAATTGCGGAACCACCGGTAAGCCTGCAGCCTTGTCCAGTATCACCCACCAGGATATCATCAATGAATATCGTGTAGAATTCGTTTCTGAGGGCAAGCGTTTTTACGACCTGGTTCGCTGGGGAAAAGCTGCTGAAGCACTCAATGCAACAACTACTGCCGATGGTTTCCCCAGGGAGTTTATCGTAGGTAAACACGAATTTCATCCAATTCCACAACGCGAAGTTACTTTGAGTAATGGAGTATTGGAACAATATGAAGGTTGGTAGGCCATCATCTATCATTCATTTTAATAAAATTACCATTCTCATAAAAACCGGACAGTTAAACAGAACCGGTCAAATAGGTTAAATAACATGTTTTTAATGGGCAAACTTCAACAAGGGGTTTGCCCATTTTCTTTCCATGTAAACCATTGCCGATTATTGAATATCAAAACGAAAGAGGGAACCAAATTGCTTTGATTCCCTCTGTTTTTGTCGGGGCACCAGGATTCGAACCTGGGACCCCCTGGTCCCAAACCAGGTACACTACCGGACTGTGCTATACCCCGAAAATTTTCCGTTTAAAAGCGGAGAGAGGGGGATTCGAACCCCCGGTACAGTTTCCCGTACGTCAGTTTAGCAAACTGGTGGTTTCAGCCACTCACCCATCTCTCCAATGTGGGATCATTACCAAAATTCATCTGAAAGCTTCCTGTTTTCAACCTTTCTGTAAACAAAACAGGCATGGACGGAAGCTTTGTCAAATGTGCGTGCAAATATAAATTCTTTCCATACTATTCCAAAATAAAACAGTAAAAAATCAGTAAAAATAATCGCTGATGCCAGCTTTGATCAGCACGCTGCTGGAATACTTGAAACATTGGCCTCGTACAGTTGAAGATTCCCATTTTTTATTTGGCCTTAAGGGTTTGACTATCGTACATTTAAGGGTACAACGACAGTGATTCACTCCTCAATAGCCCGTATTTTCTTGCTTTTCTAAAGGAAGGGGTGTAAATTTGAGCATCAAAACAGACGTTCAAAGACATTAAAAATAACCGCATTATTACACTGTACTTGGTAAACTCAACATTTACAATAAAACGAGAAAGCTTTAGGGTGTAATGACAGGCCTTG
>JAFGVJ010000333.1 GCA_016938055.1 Prolixibacteraceae bacterium | reverse complement strand
TCCGGCTTTCCTCGATGCTTTTGCTGAAAAAATAGCCTCGTACCAACCTGAAACATACGACCATCTGATCTTCACCTATCACGGTCTGCCCAACCGGCAGCTCGACAAAACACACCCGGGGATTTCAAACACCACCTGCACCTGCGAAAGTGCTCTGCCCGATCATGGCAGGCTTTGCTACAAAGCCACCTGCTACGAAACCACCCGACAACTAGTGAAGCGGCTTGGTTTGAGGGAAGGCACTTATTCCACCTCGTTCCAGAGCCGCCTGGACAACAACTGGATGACGCCCTTCACCGACAAAAACCTGATGGCACTTGCCGAAGCAGGAGCTACCAATTTGCTGGTGGCAGCGCCCAGTTTCGTGGCCGACTGCCTCGAAACCGTGGTGGAAATTGGCTACGAGTACAAGGAATTGTTTGTGGAAAAAGGAGGCAAGAAACTCACCATGGTGGAAAGTCTCAACTCCGACGACCGCTGGGTGGATGCTTTGTCTGAAATTTTGGGCCCGGAACTGGGGTAATTTGCATAGGCAAAGCCTGAGCGGAAGAAGTACATCCGGATAGGCCATTTGTTGTTCCTGTATCCCGGAAGAGGGATGAAGAGCAGGATGACGTTTTACTTCACAGTGTATCAATAATCCTTGGTCACCACTTTCCGCTTTTTCATAAGTTGAGTGCACTTGTGAATTCTATTTGCACCTTACATCAATTGTCATTTTGTATTTTGAAGAACATGAACTGTAAGGATCTCAATGGAATTAGCCCTAACAGATAGTTGATGGTGAAATACATTCTGAACATTTTTTTCTGCGCATAATATGGGCAAACAACCAGCTTTTTCGTATTCCAAAAATGTATACCGGTCAAGAACCAATTTCCCTGTTATTTTTATCAACTTGTTCATGGTAATCATTTCGTGTTTTTTTGAGAAATTGATGAGAATCAGCATATGGAATTCATCATTTTTTAGCAAAACAACATCAACCAATATAGGATTCGACGATCTGACAGGAACAATCTCTTTTATATCATATTTGTTAACAATTTCAAGCAGATAGCTGTAAGGCGAGTGTTTTGTATTAAGGTCTGAACTATTTCCCGGAAACAATCCTTCCCGCCCGGTTAGCGCAAATTGGGTAATGAAAGAAGTGCCAGATTCAGCAAGGTACTTTATTGAACCTATGCCCCACTGTGCTCCAAAAATTGTATGTTGCCGTCGATCAAAATGATCATTGGAATAACTAGCTGATTCTTCTGTGGCATCAGGATTTAATCTTCGCAGCAAAGAAACTACCGACGCATGAATCAATTTTCCGGGATAAATCGCCCCGGCACTTTCAACGGTTTCTGTTTGTGCCGCCAAATTTTCAATCAGGCTGAAATTGTCAAAAGCATGAACCTGCGGGCAAATGCTGTAAACGATGTAATCGAACAATTCGGCATTAAACCGGTACCGGTTAATTTCAGTGAAGTCGTAATCGGTTCCGGCACCAATTTTTGTTTCAGGGAAGGCCTTCCTGCACCGTTGAACAAAATCGACCACCTCCTCAATCCGAGTGCTTTTTGATCCAATTGAAAAGAACTGAATGAATTTTAGCTGCATTTTCAGCTCCGACAAATCATCAAGAATAAGCAGAAAATCGGGATAATCTTCCGGTTTTACATGAAATGTGAGTTCTACATCAATCTTCCATTTTCGCCAGTCGCTTAAGAACTGATCGAAGGAAGTTTTCCAGTTTTTATCATTGAAATTGATGTCGAAACGCAGATGCCTGATACCGGTTTTATTGAGCAAAGCAATGATATCATGGGATACAGGGCCATTCAATGGATTGTACCAGGCCCCGACAGGAGGAAATGGTTTGGGGGTTTCTCCACTGATTTCAATTTTTATAGTTTGGTCATGATTCAGCATATTGTCTTTCTGAAACATGCTTTTATCGACCTTCAATTCAACCGCTTGTTCAATGATTGAGCCTTTCTTTCTTAATACCGGAAATGGTTTTTCCAAAGGTGTACAATAGGTTTTAAACGAGGCGTCGGTCCAGTTGCGCTGGTCTTCCATTTCAAAAATATCGCCCGAAAAGCTGAGCGCAGCATTGATCCCCTTGGGCGCCCACTGAATGTCTTTGATATCCTTAAAAGGTTGGTGAGGACTAATGTATGCAGGAAATGAGCCCTGTTCAACATCAACATTAGTATGGGTGATTTTACATGGTTGCCCTTTGCATTCTTCAACAGGATGAAGCACACAAAAACCAATTCTGTTGCTCAAAAAATCGGCAAGCATTCTTCCCTCAAAACTGAACTTTACGGCATTAGCTGCCTGGCCTGTAATGGAGCAGGCAGCTTCAAAAACCGTTGGCTGGCCAAACTGCATGGTAAATGAAACATCAAACTGCTCATTGGTTTGCCAAAAATTCAAATGTTCAATGGTAGCATCCAAGGTGCCCCAGTTATGATCCCTTACTGCAAGGTAAATCATGCGTACAATTTCAGTATTCCCCAACCGGATCCAACGTATACACCCATTCTCCAGCATCAGTTGTAGTTGCCCGGCAACGAAACAGTGTGTTTCCTGTTGAACTTCTTCCTTTTCAGCAATAGCCGATGGTTCAGAATGCCTCATTTTCAGTATTCTATTTCTGGCCAATGCAATAAAGGTGGGAATCAGTCCGGATAAAAATTGAATGCTGTGCAATGGCAGGAGTTGCGTAAACCTGACCAGGCAATTTGTTTTCAGCCACAATCTGCAGGTCTTTTCCTGCTTTAAGAACAAGTGTTTCGCCCTTTACCGAGGTAAAGTAGATGTAACCATTCGCGTAAACAGGCGATGAATTGTACTTCTGCCTTCTTTTGAGTGAATATATTTCGGCACCGGTTTTTGCATCAATGCAATACAAAACATTCCGGGTATCGATGGTGTAAATCAATCCATCCTTCATAACTGGTGTTAGTAACTGTAGAATAGGCGACTGAAAACGCCACAAAATATTGCTTTGAGTTAAATCGCCATTTCCATTCGGGTTAACAGCAAGCAATTCGGCATGTTTTTCATCATCGCTGTTGGTAACAAATCCGGTGTAAAAGAATACTGTACCATTTTCGGAAAATGGCATCGAAACCGAAGAATCCTCCCCCTGAACAATTCGCCATATTTCCTCTCCTGTTTCAGGATTGTAAGCAGCACACATGGCTGATCCGTTTGAAATTAACAGATCATGCCCGTTAACATTTACAATGATGGGCGTTATGTACGCTTTTCTGCCAATTGGCGCGAGTTTTTCATAAATTGATTCAGGCCGATAGGTTTGCCATACCGTCTCCCCTGTTTTTTTATCCAGAGCAACCAGGTATTGAACATCAGTTCCTTCCATGTGTAGAATTAGCAGATTTTTATAAATAATTGGTGAAGATCCCGGACCTTGAACGTGTTCACATTTCAAATCGGTGCGTTGCCAAACAAGCTGACCGTTTTTGGTATCAATACAGGCAGTACCTGTTGCACCAAAATGCACGTACACAAATCCTTCTTCGATGCTTGGCGTGGGAGTGGCATAGGAGTTGGTGGCATGAATAGAGTAGATCGTATCTGAGTAAAATAGCTCAATGTCGAAAATGATTGCTCCCGAAAGCGTATTCAGGCATACAGCCGACATCTTTTTTCCATCGTGAGATGCAGTGCTTATCCACAACTGCTGGTCAAAAATAACCGGTGACGACCAGCCTTTCCCTGCCACCGGAACCTGCCATAATATGTTGGTGCTATCATTCCATATTGTTGGAACAGACTGGCTGGAAATACCATCGAGCCTACTGCCCCGAAAATGTGTCCAGTTATTTTCACCGGCCATTGCTGAGAAAAACGAAACAATCCAAACTACCGTTGCAATGGATATGACTTTCCCTAATTTTGTGTTCATTGATCTTAATGTTAGTTTTTGTAATGCATGGCTCCTGCGTTTTGTTGCCTGGTTATAGTCCGGTATTGAAAGTAAAAAAAGAATTGCATTTTTTAAGAACTACAGCTTAGGTAATCTCAACAACTTGTTGTAAAACATTTTCTGGCTCAAATATTTGTTTCCAGTCGTCTTTGAATAATATTTTTTTGCCACGCACAAGCGCTTTGTTTGCTGCATCGGAAAAAACAGCATTGGGCAATTCTTTAAAAATTACCGCCAATTGAATGTTAATATGCCCCAGCAGGAATTCACGGGCAGCTTCGGCCGGTACGCCCCTATTCACAATTTCGTCCATCCCTTCGCGAATCAAGTCGAGGCACGATGATGAAAGGGTTTCAACCAGGGCAGGCTCCAACAAGGCCATTTGTTCCACGGTAATTTTAAAGGCTTTCGAGACCGGTGCATACATGGTTTTTGCCACTGCTTCGCCCAGTTCATAATGGTCGTCAGGTCCCTGCATCAGGGCACAAACAATGGTTTGTTTGGCCAGCGTACCTCCAAAGAAATCGGCTTGCGCCTCGGGGGTTGGTTCCCAGTTAAACACCGAAGGGTGTGAGGGATGGGCAATGAAATACGAAACATCATGGCGCATGAACAAACGGCCGGCTCTTGCTACGGCTGGATCGAGCGTCATGACCATGGCATTGCTTTTCATGAGCGGGATCAAAGCCGCTGATACTTTTGCCAGAGCCACATCGGGCACGGCCAGAATAAGCACATCGGCTTCGGGAACGCTTTGTTCCGATGTGCTGATGCTTAATCCGAGTTTAGTCAGTTTTTCCTGTCCTTCTGCACTTATTTCAACATAGGTCATTTCAAAATCGGAATACATCAGGTTATGCGTTAATCGCATCCCCATTTTTCCTCCTGCTCCTATCAATGTTACCTTTTTCATTTTGAATCTATTTTAAATGACTTGATTGTTCTGTTATTCAATTTTTGTATTTGAATAAGCCCAACATCTTTTCTATTGAAATTCTGAAAGCTTAATCACCGCATTTAAGCGGGCCGATTCATAAGCTGCCCAAACCATTTTGACGCTTCCGAAATTGTCGGCGCCGGTGGTTTCGGCCTTTGAGTGGCCCAGCATATCCTGCAAAATATCGTTGTTGCAGGCCACAATGCTTGGTGGTTCCGGTTCAAGCCTTTCGGTTTGCCATGGGTATTTTTGCATGATCATGGTTTCATAGCTTGTTTGGCCACCAACGGTAATGGCGAAATGATAGTCGGCATCGAGCCTGATGCTGCCCTTGTCCCCTTCAACAACCAATAGCAATTGCGGGAAAATTTCCTTTTCCAGCGGCGAACTAAAGGAAATTTGCTGAACGCATACCATCCCGTTTTTCATGCGAATCAAGCTGGTAGCCACATCCTCGCCTTTGATGGTTGGATTCACTGTTTGTATTTGGGTATACATGGTTTCGGCTTCACCAAACAAATAGCGCAACACATCGAACTGGTGCGAGCCCTGATCGGTTAAAGCAAACTGTTCGAGGCTTGCCAGAAACGGTTGTGTTTCAAACAAAGGGAACGCTGTATTCCAAAGCGAATTGCAGCGGAATGGTGTTCCAATCACTCCTGAATCGATGATTTCTTTTACCCGCCTGATTTGAGGTTGCCAGCGATAATTTTCGTGTACATAAAACTTAACACCTGCCTCCCGGGTAACTTTCATCATTTCTTTTGCCACCTTAAAACTTGGCGCCATGGGCTTTTGGCAAATTACATCCTTGCCATATTGTGCCGCCAGTGCAACATATTGGGCGTGGGTATCCACGTCAGTAATGATGTCCACAAAGTCGATGTCCTCGTTTTTGAATAGTTCCTCAGCATCGTCGTATGTTGCAGGAACATGAAAGCGCTTAGCCAGGGCATCGGCTTTCGATTTGGTGCGGTTAAACAAGGCCACGCACTCAACGCCCTCCATTTCCTGCCATCCTCCAAGCTGAAACTGCGACCAGAAACCGCATCCCAGAATGGCAAACTTCAAGGTTTTATTTTGCTTGTTCATATGCCTGTTACTTAATAAAAAAATGGTTTCAGAAAACGAATGCTTTCCTGTACCCACTGTTCTTCTTTTTTTATGGTTTTGTTGATTACCTCTTCGGGAGGGGTCCACAATTCCAGGATGGCGCTATCGCAGCGTTTAAACACCCTGATCTCATTCAGCAACCATGGAATATCCAACATTCCTTGACCAGCCGGAAGTCCTTCAACAACAAAACCCATGTTGTGCCATACGCGCTGAATATTGAATTCCTTGAGGTGCAGATTGATGGTAAAAGGAGCCAATGTTTTAACTACCTCTGCAATGCCTTCGCCGGCACCCATTGAATTGACTGAATCGAGGCAAATACCTGTCCATTCCTGATCGGTTTCTGCTACGATTCGTGCAAACTCCGCTGCTTTAAACCGGTCGTGGTTTTCGATGGCCAACTGAACGCCAGCTTCTACCAGTGCCGGAACCAGTTGCTTCACAGTAACAATACACTTTTCAAGTGTTGGTTCAAACCCTTTGGAATCAATCACCATCCGAAGAATGGGTGACCGGAACAGCCTGGCAATTTCAAGGTACCGGGTCACATTTTCAAGGGTCATGCCCCTGCTGCCCACTTCAATTTGAACCCCTTTCCCTTTGGCATAATCACGCAAACTAGTTAATTCATTGCGGCTCATTTCATGCAAGGGCAGGTTGTCGGCAATTTGTACAGTGGAAACACCCAATGCTACAGCCTTATCCACCAAATCAAACGCCGACAGGCACTTTGCAGGCATTTTCCCGGGCACACCAACCGACCATGTGTAGGCATACGAAGAAATTCCCAGTTGCATGTTTTGCTATTTTTTCTTTCCGGGGGCAGGGTATTTCTTGCCTGCATCATCAAGCACCAAAATCCAGTCGAGCAATTCTCCCGGTGTTGGAGAGATGAACGATTGTGCTCCGGTATTTGAAAATTCACCAATCTTAGTTGCTTCACCATTCCGGGGGTTGAACCACCAGGCCATTACTTCTTTCCCGGTAATTGCATTCATCCTGACTGAAAATTTTCGGCCAACAGGAACATAAATCATCGCATAGCTTCCTGCCTCATCGCGTGTTGCCACAAACTGGTACGAGCCGGCTCCGGGAATTGCAGTTGCTACTACATCGGTAACTATTATTGAGTTATCGGGAATTCGGGAAAGAAAAGGCCGCGATTCCATCAGCATCCTGCCATATTGCATCTGAGCGGCTCCGGGTTGTTGAATGGCTTCATACCAGGGCATTAAGGGCCTGTTGATGGGATCACAATCGGGCGAATACATTTGCCAGACAGAATGATGTCCATAGGTATGGCCAAATGCACCGGAAAACAGGTTCCAGTATAGCGGGCGCCTTACATCGGCAGCAAGCGAATGGCCGTTTTTTTCAGGACTGAAGTTGATCGGATGGTCTTCGTAAACCGGTTCTGCATCAATGACCGGTTTGGTGGGCTGCAACTGATAATCTTCGAGTGTTTTAAAATAGCGCTCGGTGTAGCTCAAACTATGGCCATTTTGTCGCATGTTAAAATCGAGCCAGTCAGCATCGTGAAAATATTGCGACGAGCCACTCCCTCCTGTGGGATGGAATGTTTGGAGATGATTGCCACGGTCGCCATCGTTCAGCCCATGGGCCATCTGCTCCACAATCTGGCGCTGAAGATCGGTATCCACCGGACGGTCGCCCCCCAGGATCCAAATGATATTTGCCTGGGTTTTGTAACGATCACCCAGAAATTTACCAAATTGATAAGCATTCTCCGGGGTAAATATTTCGGGACCAACACCCCATTTCTTGTTCCATTTGTCACCCCAGGTTGGTAGCATTCCAATAAAGATTCCCTTCTCGGCTGCTTTTTGTACCACCCAGTCAACGTGTTTAAAATAAGCTTCGTTGGGCTTTGCCGGATCGTTATCCACCAGTGGCATTTCACCTTCGGAGTTCGGAACATCCAGGCCCTTCAATTCGGCAAGCACCACGGCCTGAACCACCGTATACCCTTTGCTCCTGCGGTCTTCAAGGTATTTTTCTGTTTCGGTTCTATTCAAACGGTGAAACAATTCCCAGGCGGTATCGCCCAGGTAAAAGAAAGGGGTACCATCTTCAAATTCGAGAAAATGACGATTCGCAGATATTTGCAGTTTACCGTGGTTTAGGTCAACCGATGGACCTTCCCAGTTTTGGGCAAAAGCCTGAATTCCCTGGAACAATATAAGCGCTAAGAGAACTTTCTTCATGATATTTTTTTTTAATGATTACGCAATACGGGCATAAACTATGGCCACCAATCCAAGCACGTAGGCTACAAACATGGCCATCAGCAAACGATTGGTTTTTGATGAAGCACCTTTAAACTCTTTCCAAACCAAAACACCCCACAAAGCGGCAACTACGGGTGCGGCGTTGCTCAGGCCATAGGCAATTGCCGGACTCGCTGCTTTGTTGGCCATAAAACTTACCGACATGCCAAGGCACCAGATGGCTCCTCCCAACACACCCATCAAATGCTGCTTGAGCGTTCCGTTGAGGTAATCGGAAAACCGAACCGGATTGCCTTCAACTGGCATTCGCATAAAGAAGGGATTATAGAGGAAGGTACTGATGAATGCACCCAGTGAAAAGAATACTACTGCGGTATAGGGGCTTAAACATCCTGAGTAAGCATCAGTAAAATCGCGCGCCAGCGAACGATCAACGAAACGGTAGAAAAAAGCAATGGCAACCCCTGCCAACATTGAAATAACAATGCCACCAATGGTTGGTTTCTTTTGTTGCGATGCCAGTTGCTTATACGACAACATGCTCAAAACAATAGCCACCACAACAATGGCACTTCCGCCAAAAAGGAAAACCGGGTTACCTTGCGGATTGGCCATGTATAAAATAACTATTCCGAGAATCCAGCCGATGCCCCCTCCAATGGGAAAAGCTACCGACATTCCTGCAATGGCTATTCCAGCTGTTAGCAACAAGGTTCCAATGTTCCAGATGGCACCACCCAACATTGCATAACTGATGTTTTTTAGGCTGGCCTGACGTACATCTTCAACAAAGGGGCGACCTTCGTTGCCAAAACTTCCAAAGGTAAAAGCCATAAGCAACGGCAGCAAAAGAATTCCTACAACAAAATCCCAATAGAACAACTCAAAACGCCATGTAAGGCCGGCTACATTGCGCGTATTTTGCCACGATCCCCAGCAGATCATGGCCAAAAAACAAAGAGCTACAGCAAGGGTGTAATTTTCCACTAAAATCATATTAATCACTATTTTTTAGTTATTTAATCTGTTTTTGTTATGGTGTGTTATGGTGCTAAATTATACAATGTTTTTGATCCGGGAAAGCATTATGGCCTAAACATGTTGTAGAAATGAAAAACTGAATTCTTTGCAGTTAACCATGGGCTTTTTTCATAGCTGCACTACAATGAATTTCTTGCAATTAAGGAGAATTTGTTCGGAATTTTTTTTCGCTGGTTTTCTTTTATCAATTTGGCAGCCATGCTTCCCATTTGATAAAAATCAGTGGAAATAACGGTTATTCCTCCTTTCAGCACTTCCTTCAGCGGGGTGTCGTCGTAAGAAATTATCCCTACATCTTTTCCAAGCATCAGGTTTTGAGCGCTGGCCATTTTTATGATGGAAATCAGGTCCCGATCGTTAAACAACAAAAAGAGATCGCCTTTTTTCAGTTCACCTGCATTGGCATCCTCAATAAAACGATATGGCATCGAGTGCTCATCACAAAATTTCACAAATCCGGAAATAATGCCATCAGGGATAAACTGAAAATCACGGTTGCTGATAAAATGAAAGATGCTGTAGTTGCTGATCAAATCTAGTCCTTCTTTCAATGCACCGTAAATATCGTTTTCAAAATCCTGAAAAACTGCCGGAACTGACTCCAGTGAAGGAATATCCTTATCAATAAGCAAGCATTTATGAATGGGTATCCGGGATACTATGGCAGAAACATCAACATTGAAATGGGGCATAACAATCATGTAATCATACAGCGCAACATTCTCGCTGATCAGTTTCTCAAATTGCTCGAGCTTGTAATAATGAAAGTAAATATCCACCTCGTAATGATTCCCCAGGTTCCCGACAATCGATCGGTAAAGCACTTCCTTATAGCCATTCATCACATCAAATAGCATGAACACTTTTTTATTGCCTGAGCCGGAGCCCCTGGCGATGTAAAATCCTTTACCATGAACTGAATCAATCAGCTTTTGCTGTTGCATCTCTTTGTAAGCAGCAATTAATGTGTCGCGTGAAACTCCCAGGTTTTTATGGGCAACATTGATTGGCGGTAATTTTTGTCCTTTGTATACAATTCCTTTCTTTATCAGATCAGTGATCTGATTTACAATTTGTTCGTATTTGGGTGTGCTTGAGCCAGCATCTATCGAAATGTGATCGGAAAGAATAAAAAGGGATTGTTTCATTTTGTTGCGATAAAGGCTACTTTGAAAGCAGCAAATTTAGTGGAAATAATTTGTAAATGGCTAATCGGCACCAAAATACACCAGATCAGGAATTTTGCATACAGCTTTTAAATAGCGATTGAGTATTTCATCAGCAAACATCCAATAGGAACACCAAGGACGATGAGTGCTTGCTTGTTCGACTGCAACAAATGGTCAAACATTCGCCTGAACCTGTTTTTTGATGGTGTTACAGGCTGCCGGAAAACATGAGTTTGAAGCAATCCTTATCGTTCCCACCATTCGGGAATGCTTTTCACTTTCTTCGATGAAAACACATAACCCACCGAAAATCCGGCCCGCAAGCCCGGCAACACTAGGGGCAAGTTCACCTT
>JAFGVJ010000332.1 GCA_016938055.1 Prolixibacteraceae bacterium | reverse complement strand
CGGTTTTCGGCATACCGGAGATCAACGGAACGCGGATTGGTACATTCCTTTACAAACTGCTGGTAAAAGCCAAGCGCCATGGTTCGGTTCAGGTTCCACTCTTCGTAAGTGATGGCAATGTCATAAAGCACCTGGTAATTGGTGGGATCGAGATCGCGCACGCGTTGATAAACAGCCAGGGCTTCTTCAAACATCCGTTTGGCACCATAGGCACGCCCCAGATGATGAAATACATCGGAAGCAAAAGCCGGGATAACCATGTCGGCAGCTTTCTTCAAGCGGTCGAGGGCTTTATCGGCTTCACCGAGTTTTTGGTACGACAAGCCAGCATAAAAAGGCACAAAAGGATCGTTTTCAAGCTCTTTGATCAGGGAGTCGAGAACGGGCGCTGCATATTCCTGATTGCCGGTAAAATATTCACAAATGGCCAGATTTTTCAGGTGAAAGGGATCGGAATATGCTTCCAGATGATTCACCATCCGATAGAGGGGAACGGCATCTTCGTAGTTCCTGTATGTTCCAAAATGAATAAAACCCAATTTATTCAGCGCAGGCAGGTAAAGGGAATCCTGTTGCAAAATACTGGTCAATACATCAATGGCCTCGGGATTTTGGTTGATTCGGGTATGGCTGTCGGCAATCAGCATCAGCAACTCTTTGTTCTGAACCGGAAAGAAGGGATTGTTTTCGGCCATGGCTATCACTAAGTGGTAGTCCTGCAACTTGTACCTCACCTGCATGAGTTTCCGCATGAAATATACATTGGCACTGTCGGCAGTGTAAAGATCCTGATAATGAACAACAGCCTCACGAAAGCGATTCATGTCAGTAAGTACGCCTGCCAGTTTCCCTTTGATCCTGATGTTGGTTGAATCGGTACTGAATAATCGTTCATAACCCGCAAGGGCTTCTTCTTTGTTCCCCAGGTTCAGCAAAGCATCCGATAATCCTTCGTCGAGTTCAGCTGCCCCCGGGAAAATTGACAAACCTTTCCGGTAACACTGAATGGCTCCGGAAACATTGAATTGCTGAAGGTAACAGGCGGCTGCCATTTGATAATCGGACACCAGCGCCTTGTTATCACTGATTTTCTCTTCCAAATGTACCAGTGCTTCGGCGTAATCCCCTTTGAAAAAAAGTTTTTCGGCCTTGGTCTGACCATTGACTGTTACGATAGAGATCATGCTCATCAAGCAGAGCAGGATGAGTCTTTTAGCTACTTTTTGCATGTCTGAGCGTGTTGATTTATGGGAAATTTACGGCTGTTACGGCCATTAAATCAGACCGTAACAGCCGTTTTATTGAATTTTACTATTGAAGTTTAAAATGAATCGGAACGGTATAAGTGACATTTACCGGAACACCTTTTTGTTTTCCGGGGATCCACTTGGGCATCTTATTCACCACCCTTAGGGCTTCGGCATCAAGGAGCGGATCAACACCACGGGCAATTTTAGAATTTTTCACCATGCCATCGCTGCCTACCACAAAGGTGACGTATACCTTCCCCTGAATGCCATTTTTCGAGGCTTCAGTCGGGTATTTTACTTCGGAACCCAAAAACTTACGCAAAGCATCTTCGCCCCCGGGATATTCAGGCATCTCTTCCACGATCATGAATACTTCTTCTCCGGGGATTTCCAGGCTTTGAGCGTTGCCAAATTCCAGCTTTGTCAGATCACTGGCACTGGAATTTTCGATGGTAATGCTGTTCACATCAATTTTATTGAACATCTCCATTTGAACCTTATCACTGAGGTCAAAGGCCAGCTGGAAAGTTTCACCCTTGAGCTGTTCTTTCATTTCCGGGAAAAGGGTAAGCACATCCAATTGATCGGCTTTAACGATACCGAGGGTTTTGATTTTCATATCGGTAAGCTGCTGCATGGTTTTGAATTCACCCAGGTAAATGATGTCGCCCTGCTTTGCTTTTCCAAGGGTTTTGTCAAATTCTTCACAGGCAAACAACAGTGTAATGGCCAGCGCAATGGCTACGCCCATACTGTACTTAAAATATCCTGATTGATTGGTTTTACGATTTGTAATCATTTTGAATCTTTTTTTAATGGTTTTAACATTCATAAAATGACTGGCCATGACGAACTGACCGCCAATGGCCTGGTTGAGCAACAACTCCTTGTAACGGGCTGTTGAGATGGTACCCTTGGCCAACACTGCAGTGTCGGCCAGGTATTCGTGGTTTTCGCGGACCAAGCGGCGAATCACCCAATAAAAAGGGTTGAACCATTGAAAAACCATCATGAGATCCACGAACAGCACATCGAAGGAATGACCTTGCCGAACATGTTCCATTTCGTGGTAGACCACGGTTTTCCAATTTTTTTGTGAGGTGATTTCCCTTCCAATGAAAATGAAATTGAAAAACGAATAAGCGGCCAGATTACCAGAAGTAACAACCAGACGGGTATCTTTCATCTTATATACACGACTGACAGTAATCAGTTTCAGCAATTGCACCAGGCCCGATACCACCACAAAAATGGCCACAAGGGCACCAATGAAATAGACCAAACGTGTAATATTAAATGATAGCATCACCTGACTGAGTCTGTCGGGCAAAGCACCTGCATAAACGGTAACTGTTTCGAGCAGATGACTGGCACCTGATGTTTCTCCTGGCGCTGAAATGCTGTTCAGGATTCGTGGAACACCTAGTCTGATGGTCAAAAAAGGTAAGATGGTGGAAAACAACAATGCCAGCAACAAATACAAGCGAGTAGCCTGAAAGCGGTTTTCCCCTTGCAGCATCAACCTATAAATCAGTGTAAATACACCCAGACCTATGGCTGATTCGATGAGATAATTGAATAATCCGTTCATTTTGCTTCATTTTCAAGATCCTTTTTCACTTCGTTCATCAGTTCTTCAATTTCATGAACCGACATCTTATCCTCTTTGGCAAAAAATGAAACCATTTCCCTGAAAGAACTACCAAAATAATTGCCCATAAAATGCTTCATAAATTTACGGGTGTAGTCCTTTTTAGAAATCAAAGGGAAATACTGATGGGTTTTACCAAAAGCTTTATGAGCCACAAAACCCTTTTTTTCCAAAATTCTGACAATGGTAGAAACGGTATTGTATGCAGGTTTGGGATCTTGCATTCTTTCGATGAGGTCATTCACAAACCCCTCCTCCAGTTCCCATAAAATTTGCATGATTTGTTCTTCGGCCTTGGTCAGTTCTTTCATAAGTTGTTTCATTAATGTTAAAATGGACAAATGACAGTCAGCAATAATTATTCCTATTTTGCTTCAGCTGCTGAAAAACAGCACGATAATGATGGCACACTATCAGCATCATTCAAGGATGCTATGGCGAATGACCACTTTGTGTTTTCATGGCATTGATAATTTAAGTTTGTGCATGCAGCTCAAAGCTATAACTATATTTTTAGTTTTACAACTATTTATTTAGTTTTTTAATGCATTCCACCTGTTTTTAATATCTTCACCAAAAAATTGTACAGGATGAAACTGATTGGCTTGAGTATTTTGGGGTTGATGATCTTGTTTTTGACGACATGCGATCAAAAGGAAACCTTTGATCCACGCTACCCTACTACAATTGAAGAACTCACCAATTCAGAATTGGATCAGTTGCTGAACTTACTGAACAAAACTCCTTTGGCAAAATATACCTCCATTGATTATTTTGGTTTTGCATCGTTCCGCGATGGAACCGACGACAGCATCAAGGCCATGACCACAGGGATAGACGTGAGTGAAGAAACTTTAACTGAAATGACCCGGCAAGCCCTACTCGATTACGGGACTTTTCTGAATGCAAGTGATCCGTCAAAATTACAGATTAGAACCATCAGTACCATCACCAATCTGCAATACGAACAGTTTACCAGTCAATATCCCGATTCACTGCCTGCTGCCTGGAGAATTACGACTTTTCAACAGTATTATGAAGGGTACGAAGTGAGGGGTTCTTCCCTTAATTTTATTTTTTCGTCCGAAGGTCTGATTGCCCTTTCAGGTCATTGGTACCACGATATTTATTTACCCGATTCCCTGGTATACAGCGAAGAGGCTGCAAAACAAAGCATGATAGGAAAAACCCTCACTTATCAAAATAAAACTTTCATCCCCAAAGAGGATACTTACTGGCACAACTCCAAACTTGTTATTCTCCCTTTGCGTTTAAACAAACTGGTTAAAAGGCATTTAACAGATACCATTGAATTACGTTTCTGCTGGGCCCTTTATCCCGAAGGCTGGGAAATTCTAGTGGACACTCAGACCGGCGAGAAACTTTCAGAGAGCATTATTGGCCAAAATTAAGCTTGTAAGGTAAAACCATCGGCATCGTTCAGTGCGTTGAATTTTCTCAGAAATTCCCGACGCTCATCCAGATCGATGGACAGTGTCATGACACCCGGTTTTGAACCGGCATTCAGCAATACCTGACCTTTTGGGTCAATCACCATCGATTTTCCGGCATGGTCAAGGCCTGTTCCATCCATCCCCACACGACTGACTGCGGCAACATAACATTGGTTTTCGATGGCCCGTGCTTTCAGCAGCGTTTTCCATACCTTACGCCTGGTTGCCGGCCAGTTCGCAACATTGATGAGCAAATCGTAAGAAAAGGTATTCCGACTCCAAACCGGGAAACGCAGATCGTAACAAATCTGAGGGAAAATTTTCCATCCTTTATAGTCGATCAATACCTGCTGCTTTCCGGGTGTATAGTGCAAGTGCTCATTTCCCATACTGAAAAGGTGCCTTTTGTCGTAACTGACCATTTCCTTTCCACTTTCAATCCATAAAAACCGGTTTAAAAACTGACCATTTTCTTTGATAAACAAGGAAGCACATACAGCCGATCCGCTGGTTTCAGCCAAATTCTGCATCCACCGAACACTTGCTCCATCCATGGTTTCAGCAACACGTTCGGGTTGCATGGAAAAACCTGTGTTAAACGATTCAGGAAGAATGATCACATCGGGTGTTTCGGTCAATTGCTTTGCCAGCATTTCATCGAGGAGATCGCGGGTGGCCTGGTCATTTTCCCAAACCATGCTGTACTGTATCAGCGCCAGGGTCAAGCTGGATTTTGTCTGAGATGTGTTCATTGTATTACCAATTTTTGAAGGTTTTGCGCCATGGCATATTTTTGAAGGTACTCACCCGCATGATTGCAGGCACGCTCCAATTCATCGAAAGCACCAAACCCGAAGAAAACCATCAGAAACTGGCTGGTTTCCAGGGTGACTGACGTGCGGACTGAATCACTGGTGGGGCTCCCAAAAGCCCCTTTGGAATCCCGCAACACAGGCAAAAAACCCACGTTCAATTCTCCGCGCCCGATGGCTTCGTAAGGTTCATTTTCAATTCCAATATCCAACACAAGGGGTCCTTCAATTCTTGCTGCGTCGTAGCCGCCAATCGAAAATCCCGAGGTAAGCGAGGCAAAGTTGACCAAATCGACCACATTGTTGATCTGGTAAAGTTCTCCTCCTTTTACAATTCTACGCATAAGAGCTTCAGCTGACAAGCGGTATCGTGCCGGATCTTTTCCCAATGTCCTGTAAGCGCTACGCGAAGCAGCAATGGCAGCCACCTGACTGATGCTCTCCAGGGGCAGTTGGGAGCGGATGGCTTTGCTTTCGTCCCTGATCAAATTCCATAGAGCTTCGTTCCTGACTTCGTTGCGAACCGTGCACAAAAGGCACGATAACTGCACCTCAGGCCAGGCTGCACGAATGGTTGCTGAAATGGAAATGTCAATCATATCAAATGGCTTGGGTCAATCTTTTCAGTAAAGCAAACTGATCGGAATTGGTAAAATAACTCAAGCCCGACAACAGGGACTGATGATAGGCATTGATCCATTCTCTTTCTTCAAGTGACAACAATGCTGTTTCGATCAAACGGGTATCGACGGGGAATTTGGTGAGGGTCTTGAACTGATAAAATTCACCAAATTCATTGCTGGTATCTTCCACACAGTACATCAGATTTTCGATCCTGATCCCGTATTCGCCGGCACGGTATAAGCCAGGCTCGTTGGAAAAAATATTACCGGGGCGGATGGGCTGGTCGTTTAAATCGGGGCGGATGCTCCCGGGGCCTTCGTGTACATTCATAAAAGCTCCCACGCCGTGCCCGGTTCCATGTCCGTAATTGAGGGCATCTTTCCAGAGCGCTACCCTGGCCAGTACATCGAGGTGGCAGCCATGTGTTCCTTTGGGAAAACGGATATTGCTCAACTGGATCATCCCCTTCAGCACCAGGGTAAAATCACGTTTCATTTGATCAGTCACCGGTCCCAGGGCAATGGTACGGGTAATGTCGGTGGTCCCAAATTCATACTGCCCACCCGAATCGAAAAGCAAGATACCCTCGGGTTGCAGCTCATTGGCTGATTCGGGGCTCACCCTAAAATGAACAATGGCGCCATGATCGCGATAACCGACAATAGGAAAGAAACTGGTGCCTACGTATCCTATCCTTTTCGCCCTGAATTCAGTGAGTTTCAGTGCTACATCGTATTCTGTAATGCTTTCTTTACCAAGGGTATTTTCGAGCCAAAGCTGAAAATCGAGCAAAGCCAGGCCATCGGTAATGTGAGCCTTTTTCATCCCCTCCAATTCCTGTTCATTCTTCATCGATTTCAACAAGGCAGGAACCGACAAAGCACTCACGAAAGAATTGTTTTCTTTGAGTGTTTGATGAATCAGGTAATTGGTTCTGGCCTGATCGAAGCAAATCCTTTGATCTTTCACTTTTCGTAAAGCCGGAATAAAATCATCATAATCAATCAGTTCTACCCCATCGGCTTTCAATTCGGCCTGTTGTTCACCGTTCAGTTTCGACAGGTCGATGAAAAGCTGAACCCTTTGCTGGTCAATGAGCCCATAGCCCAGTACCACCGGGTTACAATCCACATCGGCACCACGCAGGTTAAAGGTCCAGCCCAGGTCATCGAGGGCAGCAATGATGGTCAGGTCACAGTGTTTTTCGGTGAGTGAGGCACGAATCGTCTCAAACTTTTCTTTCCGGCTTTTTCCGGCCCATTTTACCGGGTGAAGGAAGGCCTTGTTAAGCGGAAGGGCCGGCCGATCGGTCCAAAGCTCATTCAGCAGATCGACATCAACTTTCATCGCAAGTTTACGGGCCGAAAAAACTTTTTCAAATTTCCTTACATCTGCTGTGGCATAACAGGCACCATCGAAACCAACTGCTTCGCCGGGTTGTAATTCTGCAGCAAGCCAATCTTCAACACTTGGTGTCGCAGCTTCACGTGCTTTGAACATCTCAATGCCGGTTCCATCCAGCTGTTGTTCTGCCTGCAGATAATAACGGGAATCGGTCCACAAAATGGCACGTGTAAGCGTAATGGCCAACCAGCCATAGGATCCTGAAAAACCGGAAATGTACTCACGTGTTTGCCAGCGTTGGGGAACATATTCACTCATATGCGGATCGGAACCGTTGATGAGGTAAGCATGCAATCCATGCTGTACCATAAGTTCACGCAGTTGGGCGATTCTATTTTGAATGATGGTGCTCATATTGTAATTGTTTGATGATATTTTTTAATGATTGAAAGGGAAGTTCATCGATGGGAATCTCCATCAAAGGAACGAACTCAAAGCCTGAAACATCATCGGCATGAGCCAGCCCCGAAAAATCCTTAACCTGGCATTTAAACGCCAGATCAACAGTATGCACAATAGTGCCCGAATAAAGATATTCGTTGGGGAACGATCCAAAGTAGGCAACACTTGTGGGTACCAGGTTTAACTCTTCACGCACTTCGCGTTTCAGGGCTTCCTCGGCACTTTCTTCAGGATCGATAAAACCACCGGGCAAATCCAGTTTACCAATTTCAGGTTCAACACCACGGCGGGTCATCAGTAGTTGTCCTTCTTTGTTAAAAATGATGGCAGTGACCGCGGCCGAAGCATTGAGGAAAAACTCAAAACCACATTCGGGGCATTTGAATGAATAACGTTTCGAATTGAACTGCCCTTTGGTACTGCAGCGTGGACAATACTGAAAATGATGTTTGGGATGATGTTCCATCAGCTTGATGATTTTTGCCCTACAAAATAATCATCTTTTTCGGCAAAGAGGACATTGAATGTGGTTAAACTTCCGTAGATTCTTGTGATGTACTGCTGCAATTGCACCCGGTCAGTATCATCTAGTTTGGGATGGGTGTTGATGTTTTGTTCCAATACCCGCAGGCGGTCACGTAACATAACTATTTTGTGAAAAAACACATCGATCGGTACTTCTTTTGACTGTAGCGATGGGTTTCCGGGTTTCATTTCCAGCACTCCATCTTTCCATTTGTCGGCCATTTTTAAGGCATAGCTCAAACCCTGGTATTTATCCAGCACAAAAGTGATGGCTTCTTCCACCTCGGCCAGCGACAAACCGGTACGGGGTGCATTTTCAGGTACATCAAGTATTTTCAGATCGGGGTTATATTTGGTGAGTTCCACCTTCCCTCCCCTTTCAAAATAGATTTCGTACACGGTTAAATGCGATTTGCTAACCAATCCTTCGCCATATACAGGATGTTTCACCCGTGTGCCTATCGCTAAATCTTCCATAATTGTTTACATTTTGACAAGTTCTGATAATGTTTCCGTTTCGAATGGATAAAAATTATTCTAAGGTTAACTAATGATGAACAAGCGATATTGCATCTTACTGCTGTCTGTCAATCAACTACAGCATCGAGTTGCCCTTATCACGCCATCGATAGTTGCCATCAAACGGAAAGGTTGAAAATATCAATTTTTTCTTTAACCAAACTATTTTTTCCCCTACTTTTGCCCATGTATGGGACGTGTAAAGAATACCTTACGAAGGTTCAACATCTGGCGTATCAGAAATGTTTCAGAACGCCAGTTTGTGCTTATTTTAAGTGTTTTGGTGGGTGCTGTCAGTGGTTTTGCTGCAGTTATTCTCAAAAACCTTATTCATGAATCGATCGAATTCATTGAAAATCATCTGATCAGAGAAGGTCAATACTACTACCTTTTGTTCCCGATCATAGGCATTGCCTTTACCTACCTGTTTGTAAAATACGTGGTGAAAGACAACATCGGTCACGGGGTCACCCGTGTTTTGTATGCCATTTCGAGAAACAACAGCATGCTCAAAACGCACAATACCTGGACTTCGATGATTGCCAGTACCATGACCATCAGTTTTGGGGGATCGGTAGGGGCCGAAGCGCCTGTTGTGCTCACCGGTTCAGCCATTGGATCGAACCTGGCCCGCCTGTTCAAACTGAATTATCGGCAGATTACCCTGATGGTTGGTTGTGGTGCCGCCGCCGCAGTAGCCGGAATTTTTAAAGCCCCCCTGGCCGGCCTGCTGTTTACCCTCGAAGTATTGATGCTCGACCTCACCATGGCTTCACTGATTCCCTTAATGATTTCGGCAGTAACCGCCACCACCGTTGCCTACTTTTTAATGGGCGACAGTGTGCTCTTTTCATTCAACCTCGACAATGCCTTCACCGTTGAAAACATTGGCTACTATATTATACTGGGAGTTTTTTGCGGCTTAATCTCCGTATATTTTACCCGGATGACCATCCGAATCGAAGGCTTGTTCAAGAAAATTATCCAACCACAAAACAAATTGCTGGTCGGTGGCATTGTGCTGACCATGTTGTTGTTTTTATTTCCTGCTTTATGGGGAGAGGGTTATAATTACATCCGTTACATCCTGAATGGAGAAGGCAATCGCATTTTCCAGGAATCCATTTTTTCTTCCATTCAACTTGGGAGTCCATGGTTTATCGGACTTTTGTTTTTGGTATTGTTGCTGAAAGTAGTAGCAATGGCCGCCACCAATGGTGCCGGAGGTGTAGGAGGTATTTTTGCCCCATCGCTGATGATCGGCAGTTTTTCAGGCTTCTTTCTGGTGTTGGTTTTCAATCAGTTACTCGACCTGGACCTGCCGGTAAGCAACTTCACCCTGGCAGGTATGTCGGGGGTGATGGCCGGTGTGATGCATGCCCCCATGACAGCCATCTTCCTGATTGCTGAAATCACCGGCGGGTACAACTTGTTCCTCCCCTTGATTGTAACGGCCACCATTTCGTACCTTACCATCATGCTGTTTGAGCCCCATTCCATCTATACCAAACGCATGGCTGAACGTGGTGAATTGCTGACCCACCATAAGGACAAAAATGTGCTCATCATGCTGAACATGGCTCAGCTCATTGAAAAGGAATTTGTCATCCTCAGGGAAGATTATTCCTTGCGGGAGTTTGTGAAAGAAATCCCTCAATCGAAGAGAAACATCTTCCCGGTGCTTGATCAAAACAAGCAGCTGGTGGGGGTGGTGCTCATGGAAAATGTGCGTCCCATTGTTTTTAACACTGAACTGTACGACAACACCTATGTAAGTGATTTCATGATTTCGCCACCCGAGATTGTTGACATCAAGGATAACATGGAAACGGTGATGAAAAAGTTCAACAAAACCAAAGCCTGGAACCTGCCTGTAACAGAGCATGGTGAATACCGCGGCTTTCTTTCAAAGTCGAAGATTTTCAATGAATACCGCGACATGCTCATCCACTTTTCGGACGACTAGCGGAAAAAATCCTGAATCAGTTTTTTTGCAGCATCCTGAATTTCTTCTTTCGAACTATTTTTTACCTGATCAATCACCTGTTTCTTGATCTGATCTGTATCGACTTTCAACTCAGGGTTTTTAGCATTGCCCCGAATATCGAAACCAACATCGAGCATGGTAACCCTTTGATGACCCGGAATATAAGCGATCATTTTCTGAATATCTTCAGCCAGAATGGCTTTTTCGACCTGTGCATCGACCCTGAAATTAAGGGTTCCACCCAGGTTGTAAGTCCCTCCCATTTTGATGGTTTGATCGGCCAGTTTGGTTTGAAAGGGATCGATGTTCAGGTTCCCGTTGGCTATGGAAAAATGGGTAGTAAAATTGTCCAGCACCAGGTTCTTCAGCTTTTCGTGTTGAATCACCGAACTTAGTCCTGCAAAGGTTTTCCGGTCGAGCAACTTCACGTTGTTGGTAGAAAACTGCCCGTTGGCGGTCAGTGCAGACAGGACCATTTTCAGGCTGCTGTTGAGCTGCGATTGAACATTCAAACGGGTTGAGAACTCTCCTTCGCTTTTTGCGGCTATGGGCAAATATTTTTGAACCACCGAAAGATGCTGGTATGCAGTTGGCAGATCAAATCCTTGCACATTCAGTCTGAAGGATACATCGGGATGATCACGGCCATCGGCCAAAACCGTACCGTCCAAACTCAACAAACCGTCGAGCATGTTCATGGTCAATCCATTCAGTGTGAGCTGCTGATCCTTCAGCACAATGCTCCCTTTAAAGCCGGTGATATTCATCTGATCGTACAACAGTTCAGCTATTTGAGCTGTAAAAATCAAGTGCATGCGCTGGGGAAATTCCATCACTTTCTGCTCCACACTATCGACCGGCGCAGTGGAATTTGCAACAGGTTCGGAGGCAGTAGCCGGTGTTTTCGGCATGAATTCGTTGGCATCAATCTTTTTCGACTGAAGTGAAAAATTTCCTTTCAAAACATCGTTGGCAAACAAGTAGGTCAGTAACTGCTTGACTTCGCCTTCGAGTGCAAAATCACTGCGTCCAATGTTTCCATTCAAATGATTGATCTGCAAATCCTGGTTTTTCAAAATCAGGGAGGCCTGTTGGATGGTCAAGCCCTGCGGGACCTGTTCATTTTTAAACTGAAAATTGCTCAAATCCACCCGTCCTGATGAAACAAAGGCCGTAAAATTGTTGCTTTCAAGGGCTGAATAATTCCCAAGCACCCTTGCATCGGCGTTCAAAAGTCCTTTCATTTCAACCTTACCGGCAGGGATTATTCCGGCAAGTGTTTCCAGATCGATACTCCCTTTTGCATTGATATCCATGTACGGATCCCCAAATAAGTCACTCAAGCTTGCCTTCAACTTGAATGGATGTCCGGCCATCTGAAGATCGAGGTTTTGGATCCCTACTGAAAGCTGGTCCATGGAACCTTCAGGCATGCTGATGCTGGCCGTCAGCTCATGAATGATCACTTCGTGAGGCAATTGCGGTGTACTGATTTTCCCATTGAGCATGTCAAAACGGATATCGACCTTAGGGAAAATATCTTCGTAATACAAACCTTTGATGATGCCATTGAACTGTAGGTCACCACTGGCATGGATACTGTCAAACTGTTGCTGATATTCAACAGGGATCAGGTCAATCAGCTGGGCCATGTTCATATCCGGAATATTGAAATTCAAGTCGAAAAACATGGAATCGCCGGGCATTGAAAAACCCCCTTCAATCCATAGCGGAAGATTGTTCAAACGGGTATCCCCTTCCAAAAACTGAAACTCCCAGGTGTCGAAATTCGCGGTCATTTTGGTGGCTATGGCTACCGAGCGGTCTTTCAGATAATCGGTCCCATGGTACTGAATTTGCAACGATTGAGCATTTCCAACAACATCGAGCAAGGTATTCATTCCTTCCAAACTCCCCGAAATTGCAGCGTTAATCCCTTGCACCGAAACCAGGTAATCACTGGCTATGCTGTGGTAAACCACGGCTACATTGTTGAGTTCAATGGCTTCAAGGATCATCTTCATTGGAATGCTTTCGTCCGTTTGAACTTTTTCGGGCTGAACGGGCAGAGTGCTGCCTGCCATCTTTTCGATATCGTAATTGGCCCGGCCTTCTTCATCAATAATGAACTGAAAAAGAGCATCCTCAACTCCAACGGACTTAATCAACAGGTCTTCCTTCCTGATCACCGACCTCAGGTCGATGCGCAGTGAAAATTCATCCATGTATATCAGTGTGTCACCTTCAAAAGCATGTTTTCCCAAGACCGATAAACCCTGAAAGCTAGCGGTAAAATCGGGAAAAGAACGAAGCAGTGTCAGCCTGAAATCACGATAGGCAATGGTGGCTTCCACGGTGTTGTTGGCCTTTTCCAAAAGTACCCGGCTGATTTTTTCCTTGAAAAGGAAGGGCGTGGCCAACAAGGCTGAAACAATCAACAAAAGGATCAGCAGCAGGATAACAATTATTTTTTTCATTTTAAGGGGTGTTAAGTAAAACCAACCTCAGCATGTCGAGGGCTGTTTGCGCAGAACGGATAATGTTGCGTTCGCGGTTGTTGGTAAAGGTAAACCATTTTGAGATGGTTTGTTCAGGGCTTGCCAAAGCAATCCATACCGACCCAACCGGTTTCTCGGGTGTACCCCCATCGGGGCCTGCAATGCCTGAACTTGCCAGTGCATAATCGCAGTTGAGCAATGTCCGAACATTGGTAGCCATTTGTTCTACCACCTGCTGGCTGACCGCACCATGTTCAGCGATCATTTTTGGATCAACTCCCAGCACATTCGTTTTCACCTCGTTGGCATAAGCTACCACACTGCCCTTGTACCAGGCCGATGAGCCTACTTCGGATGTAAGCAGATGGGCCAGGTAGCCACCTGTACAACTCTCGGCCGTACAAAGGCTTGCCCCACGCATTTTCAGTAAATGACCAACAACTCCGGCCAGGCTATCCTGGTCGTACCCGAATATGGCATCCGGGATGATTTGTTTTATTTGTTCAATTTCGGCCCACACCTCTTTTTCGAGCGTTTGTTCATCGTGACCAAAAGCCGAGAGGCGCAAGCGTACCCTACCCGGATCGGGCAGATAGGCCAAGTGAATGTGTGCTGGAAGCTGATCCTCCCAAGCACTCAACTGTTCAGCCAGATAGGACTCCGAAAGACCTGTAGTCAGCACGGTTTTGTGAAAGATTTTTCCCCTTCCGCTGACTTTTGCCAGGCGGGGCAACACCTCGTGGGTCATCAGGTATTTCATTTCATAGGGCACACCTGGCATGGATACAATGATTTTTCCCTCTTTTTCAAACCACATTCCGGGTGCTGTACCCATTTTATTCATCAAAACCGTGCAGCATTCAGGGACCAATGCCTGATCGCGGTTCATTTGATTGACAGGAATCCCTCTTTTCTTGAAAAACAGGTCGTTGATGTGTTCAAGCGTTGCTTCATGCAACACCAAGCGGCTATCGAAATAATCGCAGAGTACTTTTTTGGTGCGGTCATCGCGGGTTGGTCCCAAACCGCCGGTCAGCAAGAGCACATCGGCACGCTGAAGGGCTTCGTCAAGGGTATGTACCAGTTGCTCATCCTGGTCCGATATGGAAGTAATCTGCCCAACTTCGATGCCCAGCTGGTTTAGTTCCACAGCCATCCAGGCCGAATTGGTATCAACAATCTGGCCAATGAGGATTTCATCGCCAATGGTAATGAGTTCTGCTTTCATAATGGACTTTTCAACCTCTCCCCGTCAGGCCATGTGATGACAATGCACGGTGGAGCTTATTTTATCAAATTTTGAAGTCTGTTCAAACGTTGTAACAATGTAGGGTGTGAGTAATGAAAAAACACATACAGTGGATGTGG
>JAFGVJ010000331.1 GCA_016938055.1 Prolixibacteraceae bacterium | reverse complement strand
GCAAAAACTTGATGTTTCGATGCAGAAGTATTTATTTTGTTGCGCTTAAACAAAATTTCAAACTTCGTAATCACTTAACATCTAATAATTAAAACGATTTATTATGTCGAAAATTAAAATTGGGATCAATGGATTTGGCCGTATCGGACGCTTTGTATTCCGTGTAGCCGCTGCCAATGAAAATGTACAGGTTGTGGGGATCAACGATCTTATTGACGTTGAATACATGGCCTACATGTTAAAATATGACTCTACCCACGGTCGTTTCAAAGGTACAGTAGAAGTGAAAGACGGCAACCTGGTGGTAAACGGACAAACCATCCGCGTTACAGCTGAACGCAATCCCGCCGACCTGAAATGGGACGCAGTGGGTGCTGAATACGTTGTAGAATCGACCGGTTTATTCCTGACCGACGAAACTGCCCGCAAACACATCGAAGCTGGTGCCAAAAGAGTAGTATTGTCTGCTCCTTCGAAAGATGCTACCCCCATGTTCGTGATGGGAGTGAACAACACTGAATACAAAGGACAGGACATTGTTTCCAACGCTTCATGTACCACCAACTGCCTGGCCCCTGTTGCCAAAGTATTGCACGACAATTTCGGCATTGTTGAAGGCCTGATGACCACTGTTCATGCGACCACTGCTACCCAGAAAACCGTTGACGGTCCTTCCATGAAAGACTGGAGAGGCGGACGTGGTGCAGGTCAAAACATTATCCCTTCATCAACCGGTGCAGCCAAAGCTGTTGGCAAAGTTATTCCTTCGTTGAATGGCAAACTGACCGGTATGGCTTTCCGCGTTCCAACTCCCGACGTATCGGTGGTTGACCTTACCTGCCGTTTGGAAAAACCAGCTACTTATGCTCAAATCTGTGCGGCCATGAAAGCAGCTTCAGAAACCACCATGAAAGGTGTATTGGGTTATACCGAAGACGAAGTGGTTTCCAACGATTTTGTTGGCGAAACCCTTACTTCAGTATTCGATGCCAAAGCAGGTATTGCCCTGAACGATCACTTTGTAAAAGTGGTTTCATGGTACGACAACGAAATGGGTTATTCTGCCAAGGTTGTTGCACTGATTGAACACATGGCTACTGTTAAGTAATCTCATTATCTGTACGATAGATCAAAAAGGGATGCCTGGGGCATCCCTTTTTTGTTGACAGCTTTCTCTCCCTTTGATGAAAATTTCGAATTCATTTCTCCATTGTTCCAAAGGTCTGATCTTCGAAAATGCTTTCTAAAAACCTTCACTCCAAGTGATTAAAAAGTAAGGTGACGATGCGTTGAAAAAACATGTCTTCAAAAATTTGGCAGCTCCATCACAATTTATACTTTTGACGAGGAATTCAAAAGCAGATATTTAAATATTTTGTGCATTCTACTCACAGTTCTTTGACTTTCAGGGCATAAGAATTTTCTTGTGCTTGTCATTGAAAATTTTAAATTAAATATTTAATACGCAATCCTATGGAAAAATTACTCAATGATCACTTAATGGACTACAAATTTTTTGGGAACATGAATCAGCCATCAGATGTGATGACATGTTCAGAAATGTCGACAGAATTGTATGAGAGTGAGATTGAAAAAGGGAATTTGCAAGATTACCTTGAGATTTACGGAGAGTTGGATAATTAAATAAGGGACATGAGTCCCTTTTTTTTTGCCCAAATGTTTCCTTTCCCCTACTTTAGAGCAAAACTTCAACAACACTATGTCCAAAACATTGATCATCGTTCTCGGACCAACCGGAATTGGAAAAACCAATTTGAGCATTGCCCTTGCCAAGGCCCTCCAAACTGAAATTATATCGGCTGATTCGCGCCAAATCTACAAAGAGCTGCACATTGGAACAGCTGTACCCAATTCTCAGCAACTTCATACTGTTAATCACAGCTTTATTCAAACGCATTCCATTCATCAACAATACAATGCAAGCCAATACGAGCGTGAAGTCTTGAGTACCCTGAATTTTCTTTTTGAAAAACATGATCAGGTGATCATGACTGGTGGTTCCATGTTATACATTGAAGTGGTTTGCAACGGAATTGATGATCTCCCGACTATTGATCCTGAAATCAGGAATAAGCTCGAGCAGCAATTCCAGGAGGAAGGATTGGAACCCTTGCGCATGGAATTAAAAAAAATCGATCCTGACTATTACGCCGAGGTTGATCTTCGAAATCACAAACGGATTCTTCATGCCTTGGAAGTTTTCTATACAACAGGAAAAAAATATTCGTCGTACCGTACCAATACCAAAAAGGAACGTGACTTCAACATTCTTAAAATTGGATTGAATACCGACCGGAAGATTTTGCATGATCGCATCAACCAACGCGTTGATCAGATGATCGCCGATGGACTGTTGGAAGAAGCCCGAAGTGTTTATCCCTTTAAAAACCTCAATTCACTCAACACGGTAGGATACAAGGAAATCTTTGCTTATTTTGACGGAGCAATCACCGAATCGGCAGCCATTGAACTGATCAAGCGAAATACCCGGCGCTATGCCCGGCGTCAGCTGACCTGGTTCAATAACGACCCTTCCATTCACTGGTTCGACATCGGTCAGGATGATGCCGTCATACGGTTTGTGAAACAACAACTTGTGCAACCCGACAATTCATTGATATGAACATCATCATCATCGGACCGGCCAATCCCTATCGTGGAGGAATTGCCGCATTGAACGAAAGACTGGCCATTCAGCTCATGGAAGAAGGTCACCAGGTGGAAATGATCAACTTTTCACTGCAATATCCCTCATTTCTTTTCCCGGGGAAGACTCAGTTCACCACAACTCAGGCCCCGCCACAGCTGGTCATCAAACGGATGATCAATGCCATCAACCCCTTCAACTGGCTGATAACGGGTTGGAAGCTGCGCAAGCAAAAACCTGACCTTGTGCTGGTCCGCTTCTGGTTACCCATGATGGGGCCCTCAACAGGAACCATTTGTAAATTGATCAGGAGCAACAAGCACAGCAAAATCATCGCCATTGTCGATAACCTTATTCCACACGAAAAACGTCCGGGCGATGCCCTTTTCACCCGTTATTTTGTGAATCAAACCCACGGTCTGATAGCCTTATCGGACTGTGTGTACCAGGACCTTGATCTCTTCCGAAAAAACCGTCCGAAGAAATTAACCCCACATCCCATTTACGACCACTATGGCGAAATTTTGCCAAAACAAGCGGCCCTTCAATTGCTAAACCTTGATCCGAGCCATCGGTATGTGCTGTTTTTTGGTTTTATCCGCGATTATAAAGGACTTGACCTGCTGCTCGAAGCCCTGGCCGATGAGCGTTTGGAACACCACAACATCAGGCTGATTGTTGCCGGCGAATTTTATGCAAACGAGGAAAAATACCTGAAGCTGATAGCTGACCTGAAGCTCACTGAAAAAGTGCATCTCTATACCGGATACATTCCCGATTCCGAAATCAACCGATATTTTTGTGCAGCCGATCTGATTACCCAACCTTACAAATCGGCCACCCAAAGCGGGGTGACCCAAATTGGCTTCCATTTCAACAAGCCCATGCTGGTCACCAAGGTTGGAGGTTTACCCGAAATCATCGCGCACAACCAATCGGGCTATGTAGTGGATCCCGCGCCCGAAGCCATTGCCGATGCAATTCTCGATTTTTATGAGCACGAACGTGAAAGTCTGATGGTTGCCGCAGTGGAAAAGGAAAAGAAACGCTTTGGGTGGGATAACTTAACAAACACCATTTTTGAAATCAAGAAGCTTTGTTCTTAACGCAATTTCATTTAATATTGCTCTTCTGGTAACAAAGCACGCGATTCATGTCAAATCCATCAAAACTTGAACAACTTCAAATTCAGGAAGCATTTGATAATTTAATCAAATCGTCGTCGCATGTTTTGACCGAAGAACAACTACAACTCATTACCAAAGCTTACGAGTTTGCCAACAGTGCCCATGCCGGTGTACGCCGTAAATCGGGCGAACCTTATATTCTGCATCCCCTGGCTGTAGCCACCATTGTTACCAAAGAAGTTGGCCTTGGAACCAAGTCAATCATTTCGTCCATTTTACACGATGTGGTAGAAGATACCGATTATAAACTGGTAGATATTGAAAATCTCTTTGGTCCAAAAATAGCCAGCATTGTTGACGGCTTAACCAAACTGGAAGGGAATTTTGACTACAAACAGGCTGCCAATTTCCGAAAAATGTTGTTAACCCTTTCGGACGATGTGAGGGTGATCCTGATCAAAATTGCCGACCGCCTGCACAACATGCGTACGCTGGAGTCGATGTCGCCCAACAAACAGCTGAAAATCTCGGGCGAAACCCTGTACATCTATGCTCCCCTGGCCCACCGTTTGGGGCTTTATGCCATCAAAACCGAACTTGAAGACCTGAGCTTAAAATACCGGTATCCTGATAAATACAAAGAAATTTCCCTCCAGCTTCGCGACAAGGAAGAACACCGGAAATACCTGGTAGAACAGTTCATCCGCCCCATCGAAAAACTATTGGAAGAAGATCAATTTTCGGTATCAATCAAAGGCCGCCCCAAGTCAATCTATTCCATCTGGAAAAAAATGCAGGTCAAAAAGGTTTCTTTCGACGAGGTTTATGACCTGCTGGCCGTCCGTATCATTTTCAAATGTGATGTGATCAGCGAAGAAAGGAAAAAAAGCTGGGAGATTTTTTCCATTGTCACTTCGGTTTACAATTATAAGCAGGACCGTATCCGCGACTGGATTACCAAGCCCAAAGCCAATGGCTACGAAGCCCTCCATGTTACGGTGATGGGCCCCGAGGGGAAATGGGTGGAAGTACAGATCAGAAGTGAACGAATGGACGAAATTGCTGAAAGGGGCTTTGCCGCGCACTGGAAATACAAAACTGCCGACCCCCAGGAAAGCGAACTCGATAAATGGGTTGAACGTATCAAGGAAATGTTGCAAAACCCCGAATCGGATGTGCTCGAATTTCTCGACGATTTTAAGATGAACCTCTTCACTTCCGAGATTGTGGTTTTTACCCCGAAGGGGCAAATGAAAACCTTGCCCAAGGGAGCTACAGTCCTCGATTTTGCCTATGAAATCCATACCGATTTGGGGAACAAATGCATTGGGGCCAAAATCAACCATCAACTGGTAGCAGTGAGCCACGAAATTAAAAGTGGCGATCAGATTGAAATCCTGACATCGGCCAAACAAAAACCACAAGCCCACTGGTTCGACATTGTCACCACCGCGAAGGCCAAACAAAAAATCAAAGATGCCTTTAAACTGGAGCATAAAAAACACATCGATCTGGGCAAACAACTCATTGAAGAGGCACTGAAAAAAATTGAAATGATTCCCTCGTCAGAAACCCTGGGTACCTTACTGGAGCATTTCAAATTTGAATCTAAAATTCAACTGTATACCCACATTGGCAGTGGCTTAGGCTCCCTCAACAACATAGAGAAGATCTTTGAAAAGAAAAAAGAGAAAGAAGAAAACAAGTTCATCAAATACTGGAAATTGAGTTTGGGCAGAAATAAAAAAACCAACGAACCCAATGAACCGACAGAAAACGGGAACATCGACCTGAAAAAACCCTACATCCTGAGTGAAGAAAATGCTGAGAAGAACTATCACCTGGCCAAATGTTGCAGCCCCATCCCGGGCGACGATGTCATCGCTTACATCGATGATCAGCAACGCATTTACATCCATAAAAAATCATGCCCCGAAACCATCCGCATGATGACGAGTAAAGGTGACCGGATTATTTCAGCCAAGTGGAAACAATTCAAAATCCTCTCCTATCTTACCCATATCGCCATTCGCGGCTTCGACCGTATTGGCATCGTTTCTGAAATTACAGCCGTGATTTCAAAAGACAACAACATCAACATGCGCACCGTTCATTTCGATACCAACGACGGTGTTTTTACCGGTAATCTCGATCTTTATGTTCACAATACCGACGATGTTGAAGCCATCATTTCACGCCTCACAAAAATCAAAGGAATCGAAACCGTTGAACGGGTCGAAGAAATTTGAAAATTTGAACAGCCGCTCTTTAGAATCATTTCAAATTATTTATATTTGTTCTAATTTAAACTTAGTTTAATTATGAATAACCAAAAATTGAAGGGCACTGCAAAACGGATTTTTATTGAGTATCTGGAGAGTAAGGGACATAGGAAGACACCTGAGCGTTTTGCCATTTTGGACGAAGTATACTCCCGTTCGGGGCACTTCGACATTGAGTCGCTCTACATTTCCATGAAAAATAAAAATTACCGGGTGAGCCGGGCTACCCTATACAATTCCATCGACCTTTTACTGGAGTGCAAGCTCGTGGTGAAGCATCAGTTTGGAAAGAACATCGCCCAGTTCGAAAGGGCTTATGCTTCTGATATTCACGACCATATGATAGACCTCAACACCGGCAAGGTGCTTGAGTTTTTTGATCCCCGCATCCGGCAAATTATTGAAGATACCTGTAAAGACCATCATTTTAAGCTTTCGCACCACACCCTGTATATTTACGGTGAGCACATTGAACAACCCGGTGAATAATGCTTGAACCATGCATCATTCAAAAAGCCTTCAACGAATCAAAAAATAGTTTGTAGCGCAAACATTTGTTTTGTACTTTTGATTGCCAAAACCAATAGTGTGATGCCGACGCGGTTTATTCCAGAAGTTTTGGAGTAAACCATTTTTTTTGCTTTAAAAAACACAATTGAACAATTCCATATGAAGAAAGTAGATGTTTTACTTGGCCTCCAATGGGGCGACGAAGGTAAGGGAAAAGTTGTGGACGTACTCACCCCACACTACGATGTGATTACCCGCTTTCAGGGTGGACCTAATGCAGGCCATACCCTGGAGTTCAACAACATTAAACACGTTTTACATACCATCCCTTCGGGTATATTCCGTGAGAAAAAGGTAAACGTCATTGGCAATGGTGTGGTACTTGATCCATCGGTTTTCAAAAAAGAAATCGAAAGTTTGCATAAAATCGGCTTCGACATTACCAACAATCTGTTGATTTCAAAAAAAGCCCATCTCATTCTTCCTACTCACCGTTTGCTCGATGCCGCCTCTGAAAGCGCCAAAGGAGCTACCAAAATCGGATCCACGTTGAAAGGAATCGGGCCCACCTACCGCGACAAAATTGGTCGTGAAGGTTTGCGCGTTGGCGATATTGAAACTGATTTCCTGCAAAAATACGAACAGCACAAACAAGCCCATATCAAGCAGTTGGAGGATTTTTATCACTTCGATTATCGTGGACAACTGGAAGCCTTCGAAAAAGATTGGTTCGAAGGGATTGAAGTCTTAAAGCGTTTCCGTTTTGTCGATTCGGAACACTACATCAACAAGGCACTGGATGAAGGAAAAACGGTCATTGCCGAAGGCGCTCAAGGCACCATGCTCGACATTGATTTTGGCTCTTACCCATTTGTAACCTCATCCAACACCATATGCGCTGGCGCCTGTACCGGACTTGGCCTGGCCCCGCAACGGATTGGAAAAGTTTACGGGATATTCAAAGCCTATTGCACCCGTGTAGGGATGGGTCCCTTCCCTACCGAATTGTTCAACGAAGAAGGAGAGAATTTACGCAAAGTTGGCAACGAATTCGGCTCCACTACAGGGAGACCCCGCCGTTGTGGCTGGATTGACCTGGTTGCCCTGAAATACTCCATCATGATCAATGGTGTGACTGACCTGATCATGATGAAAGCCGACGTATTGGATCAGTTCCAAACCATAAAAGCCTGTGTTGCATACCAGATCAATGGTGAAACATGCACCGAATTTCCTTATGAACTCAACGAAAAAACCATTCCGGTTTACAAGGAATTACCAGGCTGGAACCAGGACCTTACCCATGTAAGGTCAGAGAATGATTTTCCTGAAGCGTTAAAATCCTACATCAAATTTATTGAAGATGAAACCGGTGTGCCGGTAACAATTGTTTCAGTGGGGCCCAACAGGCAACAAACCATCGTTCGTTAATTAAGTTTCAGATACATTATTGTCAGTCCTGTAAAACAAATTTTTGCAGGACTGATTTTATTGATACTTTTAAGCAATTGAGTCAATCAATTGAAAATTGATCAAACACCCTCTCGAAATAGAAGCGCATTTCCGGCAAAATACCGGTTAGACTTGACATACGAACTATCAAGAATAAATCATTCTGATCAAGAAAGCGCATGAAGATTAGCCGTCCAACTTTGGTATTGAACAAAACCATTTGCCTGCAAAACATCGAACTCATGGTGGAAAAGGCCAAAAGGCATCATGTGCGCTTTCGTCCCCATTTTAAAACCCATCAATCCATCGAAATAGGCCGATGGTTCAGGCAACAGGGAGTGCGGCAAATCACCGTTTCGTCGGTTGAAATGGCCCGCTATTTTGCCAGTGATGGCTGGGACGACCTCACCATTGCCATTCCTTTCAACCGTCACGAAACCGATGAACTGAACCAAGTGATCGAGTTGGCTGCTGTTAACCTGGTGACCGACAATGCCGAAACCCTCCATTATCTGAAAGAGCACCTCAAAAAGCCCGTTGGTATTTTTGTAGAAATCTCCACAGGATATGCCCGTACCGGCATCCCTTCGTTTGCCATACACGCCATTGAAACAGTTGTAGATGCCATCATCCACCATCCAATGTTGAATTTCAAGGGTTTTTTAACTCACTCGGGGCATGCCTATCAAGCACGTTCGCGGAACGAAATCCAGAACATCCAGTTCGATACCCTGCAAAAAATGGCTCAAATCAAGAAGCAATACCTGCCACGTTTCCCCGATCTGGAGATTTCGGTGGGTGACACTCCAACATGTTCTGTTTCGGAGAATTTTCAGGGAGTGGATGAAATCAGACCGGGCAATTTTGTTTTTTATGACCTGACACAGTATCAGCTTGGCGCCTGTCATATCGACGATATTGCGGTAAGAATGCATTGCCCCGTTATTTCGAAACAAGCCAGTCGTAATGAAATCATCATTTATGGTGGTGCCATACACTTTTCAAAAGACTGGCTGCTTCATTACGACAGCAAACCAAGTTACGGACGTATCATCATCCGCAAAAACAATGAAACCCAACTTCTTGGTACTTCAAGTTGCCTGAGTCGTTTATCGCAGGAACATGGGGTTATCAAGGTAAATTCCAAAGAATTTCAACAAATTGAAATCGGTGATATAGTTGAAATCATCCCTGTTCATTCATGCCTCACGGCGCAAGCCATGGGTCGTTATATCACTACAAAAGGGGACACCATCAGCATGATGCCTCGTGAACAGACCATGCTTACACAATAAAAAAGCTCCGGGTTAGTCCGAAGCTTTTTTAGTATGCAAACAGATGGTCTTTAATATTGAGAAATGTTTCCACCACTCAGGTCAATTTCACGCTGAGGAATAGGTTGATATTCATGCTTTCCACGAATGAACAAACGTTGATAGCCATCGGTGGTTTCAGTATTCAGTAAATCGAAAGCCTTGTTCCAGCGAACGATGTCAAACATGCGGTGACCTTCACCTGTAAATTCAAGACGACGTTCCTTCACGATATCGTCGAGCGAAATGCTGGTCAGTGCAGCCGGTTGTCCCGAAGTGCCGCAATTACGGGCCCGTTCACGCACTTTGTTCACATAGTTGAGTGCTTTGTCGTTCTGACCCAACATCAGGGCAGCTTCACCGGCTATGAGGTAAACATCGGCAAAACGGATCAGTTTAACATTACTGGGTGCGGTGTTCCAGTTCAATTTCACATCGAAATATTCAGCGGCCGAGCACTCCCATTTGCGCTGATAGGTTTTGGTAACACTGTGGCTGAAGGACATTTCGTAGCGTTTAGCACCTCCAACTTCAATCCACTGTTCGTGCGGGGCACCTTCCCAGGCCATGGTGGTTAATAAACGAGGATCACCGGGGTCGAAAAGATTTTTGACAGTCTGGGTAGGCAAACCCAGCCCCCAATAGGTAGTAGTGGTTTCCGAACCGTCGGCCAGAAACATGTACCGGGCAGCGGTCCAGTTCGTAAGTGCTTGTCCGCGTGCTTCGTTATAATCGAGGCCTTCCTGTAAACAAGTAATTTCAAAAACTGTTTCAGGGGAATGGTCGCCTTCTGAAGTAAAAATGTAGCGGTAACCGTCGGTTTCGGGGCTGCGCCAGGTAGCATACTTTTCACCATCGATCCCTACCAGCTTGTATTTACCTGAGTTGATGACCAATTCGGCATATTTCAATGCATCGGCCCAACGCTCATTCAAACCGGCATATCGTGGATCCTGCCCGGCATAATGCTTGGCATAGGAGGATTCGTACAGGTACATCCGGGCCAGCAAAGCCTGACAGGCACCCCGGGTTGCACGGCCTTCTTCACCGTTCCATCCGCCACGCTCGGGCAATACCTCCATGGCTTCGAGCAAATCCTTTTCGATAAGGTTGAACACATCACGAATGCTTGAGCGGCCCATTTCGTATTCACTGGGTCCTAACACATGGTCAACCAAGGGAACCTCTCCAAACACGATGGTGGCATAAAAATGGTTGATGGCACGGATAAATTTGGCTTCAGCCATGCGCATGTTCAAAAGTTTGAGATCGACATCGGGATCAGTTTCGGCAATGGAAGGGAGGTTTTCGAGGGCAATGTTGGCAAAGTTGATACCGCGGTAAAGCGATCCCCAGGCCTGGTCATACATTTCAACCGAGGGATCAGGGATCAGGCGGTTCATGCCTTCAAATTCAGGGACTTCATTCACAAAATCACCACCAGCTTCACAATCGTCGGAGGTAACGTCACCAAAAGCCATCAGGATACTGCGATCCCATGCAGCCGTATTGTTGAATTGTGAGTAGCATGCAATAATAGCCTGATCGGCGTGCTGCATGGTTTTATAAAAAGCAGCGCTGTTTTCAGCAGCAATGGGTTGTACATCCAAAAATTCTTCGGTGCAACTGTTCGTAGCAAGCACCAGAAGAAATAAGGACAGGTATCTTAAAACATTATTTTTCATTTCTGTAATTTTTTACGGTTGTTCTTCAACTTCTGGTTAAAAAGCGATGTTCACGCCAAAGTAGTACATTTTGGTCACCGGATAGATGCCCAAATCAACGCCCAGTTCAAGAATACCCAAACCAGCATCCTGCGGATTCTTTCCAGCCACATCGGGGCTTATCCCGGAATATTTGGTGAGGGTAAAGAGGTTTTTAGCTCCTGCATAGACACGTACTTTTTCCACCTTGATCTTATTGGTGAACTGCTGAGGAATGGTATATCCCAACACAATGTTACGCAAACGAAGGTAAGAACCGTCCTCAATGAAGAACTCACGCAGTTTGTTGTAGTTTTCAGGTTCCAAGCGGGCAATGTCGGTATCTTTATTGGCAGCAGCAATCAACTTTTCATTGCCGTTTTCATCCAACTTGATAACATCTTTTGGAATGTACCGATTGGCAAAGTCTTTGGCATGGTTACCATATCCCTGCAGATAGTACGTATATTGCTTGGTCCCGTTCAGGATTTTATTGCCATAGGTTCCGTTAAAGAAGGCCGACAAATCAAATCCTTTGTACTCCAAATTGATGGAAAAACCATAGGTGAGTTTTGGCAGCGGGCTGCCCAGATTCACCTTATCCTTTTCATTGACTCGTCCATCGTTGTTGATATCAACATAACGTACGTCGCCGTAATAAGCCCTAGGGTTGTTATAGGTAATTTTTCCATCGTACTCAAAGAAAGGCTGATCGGTAATGGTAATCCTGCCAGCCGAGCGTTCTTCGTGGGCAACCCCTTCGCGGAACAAACCATCGGTTTTGTAGCCCCAGAATTGAGCCACCGGTGAGCCCACTGAAGTAAGGTTGGTAGGTTGCAGGGTATGAACACGGCCTGCCAGCATAGAATCAGTGGCCAGTTCCAGTACTTCGTTTTTGACGCCCGAGAAGTTCAGGCTGACAGAACCGGTTAATTCGCCTTCTTTCTTACGGGCTCCAATGGTAATCTCGTAACCCAAGTTACGGATGCTACCAATGTTCACTTCAGGATGTTCGCCATAATAAGTCCCGGCAATGCGGGGGACTTCCTTGTACATGAGCATGCCTTCGTTCACCTTATCGAACAAATCTGCTGTGAACGATAATTGGTTATTAAAGAAGGTCAGATCTACTCCAAGGTTCGACATGTTAACAGATTCCCAATGGATTTCGGGGTTCGGAATTTGAACCGGCCCGGTTCCAATCTGTGAAGTGGTATTATCGACTGAATATCTGAAACGTGGTGTAGATTCAACTTGTGACAAATAAGGGAATCCGCTTCGGGCATTGGTCCCGGTTTGTCCGTATCCAAAGCGAAGTTTACCAAAGCTAATGGCTTCAATGTTCTGCATAAAACTTTCTTCGGTGAATTTCCATCCCAAAGAGAAGGAAGGAAATACTCCGAAACGATAGTTCGGACCAAAGCTACTGGAGCCGTCACGCCGTACATTCACGGTTAACAGGTATCGTCCCATAAAATCGTAGTTCAAACGTCCGAAGTAAGCCATATTGGCGCCAATGTATCCACCACCCCGAACATTCTGGATATCATCGGTACTGTTGGTCGACTTGTCGAAATACAGCATCCAGGGGTCGCTGCTGGCCATGTCCAAACGGGTACCACTCATGTTGTAGCCCCACCATTTGTTGGCTTCCATCCCCAACATCACTGAAACATTGTGATTTTCGGCAATGGTTGTTTCATAGTTTAAAAGGTTTTGAATGGAATAGGAGAACGAACGGCTCATCCGCTGGAACAATTTGTCTTTCGGGCGGTTATCGGTTTCAGTAGCGAAATATTTCCCAAAATATTCTTTATCATCGCCAAAACCCAGTTTCCCTGCAAAACGTCCGGTGTAGCTCAACCCTTTCAGCAGATCGATCTTCAAGCCGAAATTGCCTTCGAGCATATTGTTGATATTCATCCGCTCTTTCATGTCGAGGCCAACCAACGGGTTCACGTTGCTAAAGATGGAAGATGACCAGTGGCCAGCTTCATCGTAGCCGGGCAATGCCGGATCCATGAGCAGGGTTTTATAAACCGGGTTGGAATAATAATCGTGCCATTCCCACTCGTCAAAGCCTTCGGCACGGGTATTCAGGAAGGAGATTTTCTGATCATAGGTAATCCGGTCAGTGAGTCTGTGTTCCGAATTTACCCTGAACGTAAACCGTTCGTATGCACTGGGCGAAATAATTCCATCCTGCTTACTGTAACTGGTGCTCACCATTATTTTTGAAAACTCATTCCCTCCGGTAATGGCGAGATCGTAGTTTTGCGAAAGGGCATTATGAAAAACAATGTCCTGCCAATCATAGGTATCAAGGGTATCGGGGCGGAAATTCAGCATCGGTGTTTTGACGTAGTCGCGGGTCATGTCCAGCGATCCTTCTTCAATCACCTGCATCCACTCCTGCGAGTTCATCATTTCAATTTTACTGATGGGTGTTTCCATCCCGCGGTACATGTTGAAGCTGGTTTTCATTTTACCCGCTTCACCTTTCTTTGTAGAAATCAGGATCACCCCGTTTCCTCCTGTGGCTCCATAAATGGCTGCCGATGAAGCATCTTTCAACACTTCAATAGAAGCGATATCGCTGGGGTTGATGCTGTTGAGATCACCACCGGCAATACCATCGATCACAATGAGTGGCTGAGTTCCGTTGATGGAGCTGATCCCGCGGATCTGGATATCGGCTGCTTCACCCGGACGCCCCGATTTGGCCGTAATGTTCACCCCGGCTGCTTGCCCCTGCATGGCCTGGTCGATGGAAGCAATGGGTATTCTTCTCAGATTTTCACCAGATACAGATGATACAGCACCGGTGAGGTCACTTTTTTTCTGAACACCATATCCCGTTACAACCACTTCGTCGAGTACTTCAAGGTCTTCTACCAGACTGATGTTTAACCTGGACTGATTGCCAACAGTAACTTCCTGAGCTTTAAATCCAATAGAAGTAACACGAAGAACGGACTCTCCGCTTTTAACATTGATGGCATAGTTTCCGTTGATGTCGGTTACCACGCCGTTGGTTGTTCCTTTTTCAACAATGGTAACCCCCAGAAGTGGTACATTGTTATTGTCTGTGACCGTTCCGGATACCCGAACCGATTGAGCAAAGACAACATGTGAAGTCAGAAAAAGAAACAACAAGAGCGCAAAACATTGGGTAAGGTGCAATAGTTTTACATAACTGCTTTTTGTTTTCATACAATGATTTAATTAGAATTAGTTATTGATTAAGACGCAAAATCTTCAATAATCAGCCGAAAAATACCGGCAGTAGGTTCATTTTCACAGGTCATAGAAAAGCCATCAGATTTATGGCTTAAACCAAAATTAGAAGAAATAAAATTCTAAACAGAATTTAACAGAAGCGCAAAATCCCCATTAAAAATTTTACCCCCCAAATCGAAGAAAATTTCTACCTGCCTGCTTTATAGCAGGCCCAATAAATGAAAATCACGTCTGATAATCAGTGACTAATTCCAATCAATTCATACTATTTTAAAGGAATATTTTTAAGTGTTTCCAACAAAAAATCCCAAAATCGGGCCACGGATGCAATGTGTACTTTTTCGTCGGGAGAATGGGGATGTTTGATGGTGGGCCCCACAGATACCATGTCCCAGTTAGGATAGGTAGCCCCCAGAATACCACACTCGAGACCAGCATGCATGGCCACTTCACCTGGCTGTTCTCCACGCAAATTGACGTAAGCCTGGCGCATCACTTTCAGTATTTCAGAATCAGGATTAGGTTTCCAGCCCGGATAGGCTCCTTTCTGCGTTACCTTGGCTCCTGCCAGTTGAAAACAGCTTTCGAGAGATGAAGCAATACCATCACGGGCTGTATCGACAAAACTTCTGGTCAGGCATTGAATTTCCACACGCCCCGGTGATGATTTCACAATGGAAAGGTTCGACGAAGTTTCAACGATACCGGGCATGGAATCACTCATCCGCATAATTCCGTTACGGGCTGCACAAATGGCGTTAACCAAGTCATCCTGCACCATTTCGGGCATCAATGTCAAGGGCATGGATGTTGCCGCAATTTCAAGTTTCAAATCGGGCTCTACACGTCCCAATTCATTTTTCCAGATATGCTGCATTGAAAGCACCATTTGTTTCAAACCCTCTACCTTGTCCTTCCGAACTGTAATCAGGGCAAAACCTTCGCGGGGTATGGCATTCCGCATGTTTCCACAGTTGATCACTGAAAGCCTTACTGCATGATCCCTGATGGCCTTTTTCAACAAGCGTCCCATCATTTTACAGGCATTTCCTCTTCCCAAATGTATATCGAGCCCTGAGTGACCGCCTTTGAGTCCGGTTATTCTCAATTCAAAGGCCTGATCACCGGTCATATGCTGATCATCTTCGAACTGCCATAAAGCATTCACATCGATACCCCCGGCACAACCTACGCTGATTTCTTTTTCATCTTCGGTATCGAGATTGATCAGCACATCACCTTTTAAAATATCCGGGGCTAAACCAAAAGCACCGGTCATGCCCGATTCTTCGTCGATGGTTACCAAAACTTCCAGCGGACCATGCGGAATATTGTCCGATTGGAGCACACTCATGGCTATGGCCACACCAATACCATTATCGGCACCCAGGGTAGTTCCCCGGGCAGTCACCCAATCGCCATCGATGTAAGCATCAATCGGGTC
>JAFGVJ010000057.1 GCA_016938055.1 Prolixibacteraceae bacterium | reverse complement strand
CGTCCTCTTGATTTTCGTAGTCGAAAATCAGCAGGGTGGTTCCTTTCACATCGGCCGGTTCGATGAATTTCATAAGGGTTTTTGAAACTCCATTGAACTTGCGGGAAGCCATCGACAAGGTTTGTACCCTTTCGTTTCCGTTCTGGTTGAATACTTTTAGGCTGGCAACCATTTCCATGGCTTCAAGGCTGATGGACTGACTGGCTTTATCGCTGATTTCACGAGCATTTTGGGCATTTGTATGCAGCATGCCAAAAAATAGCAGAATGATGGTGCAAAATGTTTTCATTGGATTGAGATTATTAATTGTTGTAATTGTTGTAATTGTTTTCAAAGTCTATCTTATTCTTTCGGTTTTGGCCCACTCTCTCACTCTCTCACCCTCACACAGTCACATCGTCTCATCGTCTCAATTTCCCGCTTTCCAAAAATTTAGGTTTCACCACCAGGCATATGGCCGGGATCAGGATCAATGCACATATCAGGCATAAAAAGAGCGACAGGATGATGAGCGTGGCAAACATTTTCAGGTAGGGGAAGGCTGAAAAATACAAAACCGAGAAGCCCAGCATCACCGAGAAGGCATTGATCACGATGCCTCTTCCGGTATTTTTCAGGGTCGAAACAATGGCAATGGGAAGCGTATTCCCCTTTTTTACCTCTGCTTTTAAACGCCAAAAAATGTGAATGGTGTAATCAACGCCCAAACCAATTGATATGGACGAAAGCAAAGCTGTAAGGATGTTCAGTTCAATGTTGAAAATTCCCATCAGTCCAAAGGTGCTGGTCACGGCAAAGAGCAGAGGGATGGAGCCAATCAGTCCTGCCGACAAACTTCTGAAGATGAGCGCCAATAAGCCAAAAATAGCCAGCAGGGCAAAGAGCAGCGAATAGATTTGCCCCAGCGTGATGGATTCAGCCATTTCTTTTTCAGTAAGGCTGTAGCCCGACAAGATTGGTTGAAGGGGATCGTTGGCAGTGAGATCCTGAATCTGACCCACAATTTTATTGAGGGTTTTCATGTCGCCGGCGTTGAACTGGATGTTCAAAAGCGCCCTGGTGTAATCAAAATTGACCAGACTTTCAAAATCTTCGGGATCGCCGCTCATGGAATAGAGCAACAGATATTGGGCTACTGCTTCGCGGGTATCGGGGAGGGCATTGTAGCCGGGTGTTCCCTCATCGTTCATGGCACGGCTCATAATTTTAAGCACCGTTGCCAGCGAAGTGATGTTCCCGATTTCGGGCATCTTTTTAAGTGCTGTAGCATAATCATCCATGCGTTTCAGTACAGCCGGATCCTGGATATCCCCTTCAAAACAGAGGGTCATGAATTTGGTGCCTCCAAAATGTTGGTTGGCAATCTGAATGGTTTGGTTGTAAGGGTGTTTGCGGGGCAAAACATCGTCGTTGTTGGATGCTACCTTTAAGAAGGCAATGCACGATCCAAGTAACAGGAAAACAATGGTAAAAGCAACAATGATGGTTTTACCGTGATGATTGACCAAATGTGAAATTCCCGCCAGCATTTGGCCGAAGAAACCGTTTTTTTCTTTTTTAAATTCATGATGAATCCGTCCTTTCTTCAACAATGAAAGTGTAGCAGGAATGAATGACAAACTGAGCAACAAAGCCATGCCAACGCCAATTGCACTGATAATGCCCATTTGGCGGGCAGGGATCATCAAATGGGTGAGTAAACCCAGGATGCCTACAATGGTGGTGAGGCCGGTGAGTATGATGGGGCGTTTGAGGTGGTGCAGCGTTTCAATAACAATGCGCTGCATGCCCCATTGCGGGTGCAAGGAATTCAACTCCTGATAGTAAGTCACGAAATGTACCCCGTAATTATTGGCAATGGACAGCATCATTATGGGGATTAAAATCCCGATCAAGCTCAGGTCCCAGCCCATCAAGGGCAGTATGGCCATGGACAAAAGGGTGGAAATAAGGACCACGCTGATGGGTAGCCATACTCCACGGAATTCGCGAAAGGAGAGCAGGAGGAAAGCAATCATGACCAGCAAACCAATCGGGAGCAGGATCATGATGTCGCGCCCGATCCTGAAATTGGTTTCATTTCGCAGGTAGGGCAAGCCGTTGAGCAGCACTTTTTCGTTTCCGGGATAGAGCCTCAGCACCTCATTCAATGCTGTCATCACCACTTCATCGGTCATATCGTTGTTGGTTTTCAGCAAAATCAAAGCATAGCGAAAGTCAGCCGACACCACCGTTTGATAGGCAAGTTCGTTGTTTCGGATACTTTCTCTTAGCTGTTCCCTACGGGTTTCCGTTTTTGGAATGCGTTTGATCAGGGGATCAACCAGCATCATCCCGTCTTCTCCACGAATTTCTTTCATGGAAAATAGCGAAATCACTTCGCCAAACACCTTGCTTCGACTGAGTTCTTTGTGGATGGCACTGAGTCGTTCCAGGGTTTCTGTTTGAAGAATATCGGTGGTTTCAAAAAGCAGGAGCATGGGTTCATTCTTGCCAAAAGTGGCTGCTACTTTTTCAGCATTGATTTTGCTGGGCATGGTTTCCGGGAAATAACTTTCAAGGTCGGAATTGATTTGCACCCTTAGCAACAGGATGACCGACAATACTGTCAGTACAATGGGTCCAATGATGAACCACCAGCGGTAACGGATCACGGTGTTTTTCATATGCTACTCGTTAGAAACTGGCTTTTATTTCAATAAATGCTCCGTTCATTAGGGGAGCTGCGTAGTTGAAAACCGATTTGTCGGGCCCCTGCATGGATGAATATCCGGCACTGATGTTCAGGTTTCCTCCGGGTTTCCAAGTGAATTTGGGTCTGAAAAGGGTTTCTTCCGAAGTGAAATTATAGTATCCGGTGATTTGAAGCTGAAAGGTTTCATAAGCAAAGTATTTCGAAACCGTGAGGCTCAGCGCATGGTTCGAAACTGCTTCCTGATGAAAGATTTTCCGATTGGTAGAGGTCGTTTCGAAGGCAATCAGTTCGTTGGCGTATTGCAACTGTGCCATCGGGTTGGCAGGATCATTCAGCACTGGTTCTACAAGTTCCTCAAAATCGGGAGTGAATTTTCCAATGTATTGAACGATGGTTAAATAACCACCGAAATCGTGTTCCAGGCCAAATACATAACTGAGATCATTTTTAGGAATGTACATTTTTTTGTCGGGGTTTTTGGTGAGGTTCAAAGCGCCTTCGCCCCTGACAATCCATGTGCCCACAGGCATCGTGAAATCCAGGCCCGGGGTATTTTTCCGGTAAAAGGAAGGCAGGTAAGTAATTATTGGTATTCCGGTTGAAAAATCAACATGTTGGAGGTCGAAACCATAGAAGGGATCGTATCCGCTGAACCACGAGGCAGAAAAACCAATGCCCGATAATTCAACATTTATTTTACTGGCCAGGGCAGCATTGGTGAAAGTAAGCTCCGGGAGTACGGCACTGCTGAAATTGACATTTTGCCCCATGTTGAATAAGTCGTAACGGTACACCGAGGGTCTGAAAATGGGTAGTACAATCAGTTCCCAGTTGACTTGCAATCCGATCCGGACATCAGCCTTCAGCATAAAATTGGGAAGCTTTTGATCGTCGGGGTTTGCACTGAAAAAGAAATAGTTGTTTGGTGTGATGTTGTTGGTAGGATTGAAGCCATCGGTACGGCCCCAGCTTTCGATTTTTTCACCAAGCAGGAGGTCGAAGTAGCGTGTGCTGAAACCGGCATAAGCTTCTTTTACCTCAATTTCAGTTTTAGTTTGATGAAACTGTGTGCCGCTTCGGAAGCGGATGTCGGATTTCAGCAGCAAGTTGTCTTTTTTGAGATTTGTTTGCAGACTGAGTTCTCCAAATGTTTGGGTATAATCGTATTGCTCCCCGGCACCAAAGGCTGAACCCCTCACGTAACCATTCAGGCTAAATCCATTGTTTTCAGTTTTTACAGGATTTTGGGTACTGCTTTCAAACAGGCTTTGTCCAAAACTCAAGGTTGGCCAGAGCAGAACGATTAGAATGAATGCACTTGTTTTCATCGCTTTCAACATTAATTTCCCCGAAGTTAAGGCTGGTACCACCCTGAAAGGGTAGCACTTTTAAAAGTCGGACAGGTGCTTGTGGTACGGATGGATCAATTGGAAAAGTTGGAGGCTAAGAAATTTTGAATAATTCACGAAAAGAAGTTAATCATGAATGCTTTGTTGAATTTTGTTGCTGAAATTCTTTGGGGGTTAAACCGGTTGTGCTTTTGAAAACAGCAAAGAAAGTTGATTTACTGTTGAACCCGCATTCGTAACCAATGGCTTCGATGGAATAATTTTGCTTTGGATCGGTCAGGTATTTTTTTACTGCTTCGACCCGGTATTCGTTGACAAACTGAAAGAAATTCTTGCCTAAATTTTTGTTCAATACTTCAGTCAGGTGATATTTGGGAAGTTCCAGCTTTTCAGACAGCAAGGTCATATTCAGGTCGGGATTCAGGTAAGGTTTTTCGATGTTGAAATAGTTCAACAGTTGCTTTTCGATTTTTGAAGAGGTTTCAGCATTTAACATGCCCGGTGCTTTTGCTTGCTTGCCTTTTTCATCGTCGAAAATTCGCTCTTTGAAAATGTCACTTTGTTTCAAGCCATAAAAGCCGAATATGTAAATGAAAAAAAGCAACATCGAATAATTGAAAATGGTGAGCGATTGGGTTGACCAGGCCATGGTGTTGATCAAACCCCATGCAAAAATCGAAAAGCAAAACAGGATGTAAAATACCACAATGAAATAAATCCAGCCAAGACGCTTGAACAAGTCGATGGAGGAGAATTCATTTTTTATCTGGCGTCGGTGCCTCGTTAACGCAATGCTGGTCAAGGTCAGGTAAATTGCCCAGGAGGCAAGGCCCAGAATGCCAAAAATCATTCTGTACCAGAAAGTATGATTGTGTTCGAAAAAAGTCTCCAGCGATTGTGGTTCCCTGATCACCCATGCTGAAATTTTAAAGAAAATGTACGGGAGCAAATGCAGCAACTGGACCCACTTGAGTTTGAATTGGGGGTTGGTCAGTGAGCGGGTATACAAATAAAGCGCTGGATTGAAAAGCAGGAAGGAGTTGGATAACAGGATGAAATTGGGAAAGATTTCTGATTCAAGCCCGAAGGAGAGAAACTCGATGGAAAGCAAAAAGAGCCAGGCTGACAGTAGTCGGTCCGAAATGCTTTTATTCCCTTTGGTCAGTGTGAGTAACCCTGAAAAAAGCGCTTGTGAAAAACCAATCCAGGCAATTACTTCCATGTTTTGGATGATGAAGTTTACTCCTTATTTAGGATATTTCTGCTTAAAATACTTATAGGTTTCAATTTGAGAACGGAAGGGTTCACCAATGGTGGGAATCCTCTTGTTCTCCATGTTCGATCCAATTTCACAGGCTTTTACATTGTCGCGCAGCTGTATGTTCAGCACATCGATGATTTCCTGTTTGATGGCCCGGTCGTGGATGGGAAAAACGCATTCAACCCTGCGGTAAAGGTTGCGTTTCATCCAGTCGGCCGAACCAAGGTACACCACCGGATGACCATTGTTATGAAACACAAAGACCCTGGCATGTTCCAAAAAGCGGTCAATGATGCGGATAACCCTGATGTTTTTGCTGTATTTTTTTCCTGTTTTCAAAATGCAGATACCCCTGACAATCAGGTCGATTTTTACCCCTGCTTCGCTGGCTCGGTACAGCATCTCTACCATGAGAGGGTCTTGTAAGCCGTTCATCTTTAATAGAATGTAACCTTTATGTCCCTGAGCTACATTCTCTATTTCGGTATTGATCAGTTGGCCAAACCGGGAAATCAGGTTGAAACCCGGAACCAGCAATTGTTTGAAACGAATTTTTGGATCCTGATCTTCGAGGTAATTGAGCATGGTTTTGAGATCGGAAATGATTTCCTTGTTGGAAGTAAACAAGCCATGATCGCTGTACAAACGGGCTGTTTTTTCGTTAAAATTTCCGGTGCTGATGTAAGCCTGGTCTTTCGAGCCGGGATATTTTTTCCGGTCCCTGATCACCATGGCTACTTTGGCATGCACCTTTAGTCCGGGAATACTGTAGAAAATATTGATCCCGGCTTTGGTCATTTCAGAAGCATAGCGCAGGTTGGCTTCCTCGTCGAAACGGGCTTTCAGCTCTACAAACACCGAAACTTTTTTACCGTTTTCAGCTGCATTCATCAGCGCGTTCACTACTGCCGACCGATCGGCCACACGGTATTGCGTGGCTTTGATTTCTTTCACTGAATCGTCCTGGGCTGCTTGTTCCAGAAAACGCAGGAAGTAATCGTATGATTGGTATGGAACCGTAATCAGGTAATCTTTTTCATTCACAGCATCGCGAATGGTGCCTGCCGCATCCAGTTCATGAATCCGCAAGGGCGGTAGCTTCTCGTTTTCGAGTTGGGGGGAGAGTGGGTTGGGAAAACTAAAAAAATCGCGGAAGTTATGGTACGATCCTCCTTTCACCACAATGTTCGATTTCAGCTCGAACGATTGGACCAGGTATTTCAAAAAACCCGGTGACATTTGCCGGTCATACAAAAAGCGGTTGGGTTTGCCCAAAACTCTCGATTTGGAGATCTTTTGAATGGCATCAATCAGATCGTCTTCCTCGTATTCGTCGTAATCAAGGTCGGCATCGCGGGTGAGTTTGATGGTGTGCCACTTTTTAACGGAATAGCCCGGGAAAATTTTATTGGCATGTTTCATGATCAAGTCCTCGAGAAACATGATGTAATGCTTGTCGTCGGTGGAATTCAGTTCAACAAAGCGGGAAATGTTGTGGTCAGTAGGGAGTTTGATCAAGCCATAACGTTTGCGGGGTAAGGTGCCCACCGTGAATTTCGATTCTTTGATCACCATTTCCATCACAATGTATACCTGACCGGTTTTCAGAAATGGCCTGATCCTGCGTTTCAAAAGCAAAACAGGTTGCAACAAACTCAGTATTTCGGAAGTAAAAATTTCGTCTACTTCTTCTGCCTGTTCACTTGTGAGTACTGAGTTTTTGTTGAGGAGGATGATGTTGTGTTTCTCCAGTTCCGGAACGATCTGCGTATCAAAAATTTGGTGAAACTCCATTTGATACCGTGAAACTGTTTCGTTGATCTGGTTGATGATCTCTTCGGGTTTTACCTCTTCGATTTTACCGGGGAAGTATTCGGCATTTTTTAATAACTGACGATAATAACTTACCCTGACCTGATAAAACTCCTCAAGGTTGTTGGAATAGATGGCTAAAAATTTGATCCGCTCGTACAGCGGAAGCGATGGATCTTTGGCTTCCTCCAATACCCGGTGATTGAACGAAAGCCAGCTTAGGTCCCGGTTGAAATACTTGTATTTAGCCATGGTTTGCTACTTCTGAATTTTTTACCAAGATAGCCTTTTGTGACTTCTTCGTCAAAAAAAACCTTTGCTTCGGTCCAGATTTCTTTACCTTTTAATGGTTCCGCAATCGAATAGGATCGGGCATTTGATGAATCAAGGTTGATTTTTAGGTGATTTTTTTTGGACGGCACACTTTGTCTTCTTTTTTCGACATTCGTTCACATCTTTTGCAAATGTATTTTGGCTGATCAGGCTCTGAATATTTGTTTTTCTTACACTGTGTTTTACCCATCTTTCTTCCAGTTCATTTTCTCGGTGTGGATGATAACCACTTCGACCTCAAAATTGTTTTTCACCCATTCAGCAAATTTTTCAGCCTGATAAACCGAACGGTGTTGCCCGCCCGTACAGCCAAAATTGACACACAGGTGATTGAAGCCCCGGTTGAGGTATTCTTTGATTGAAATTGCGGCCATTGCCCGCACTTGCTCCTGAAAATCCAATACTTGCTGATACTGTTCGAGGTAGTCCTTCACTTTATTGTCGAGGCCGCTGGATGAACGGTATTCGGGGAAACGGCCGGGATTGGGGAGCCCCCTGCAGTCAAATACAAATCCTCCCCCGTTTTCAGAAGGATCGTCTGGGATTCCCTTCTTGTAGGAAAAACTGGTGATGCGAATGGTCAATCCTTCAGTTTTCACTTCAACAGCCTCGGCCCAAACCGATAATTTCAGATGCTGTGCTATTTGATGAATGGCCGGTAGGTTGATGGCCAGTTGCTCATGTTCAAACAGCTTGTTCAGATTGTCAATGGCTTGTGGAATACTGTTTCGGAAATCACGTTTTCTTTCAGAAATGCCCCGGAAACCATAGGCTCCCATGGCTTGCAATATCCTCACCAACACAAAACCATAATAGTGTTTTTTGAATGAAGGCGCATCAACCGGCAGGAACTTGCTTAAATGTGTGAGATAATAGTCCAGCAACAATTCCTTTTTAACATCGGTGAGCCCGGTTTTCGGACTGTAGAGCAAGGAGGCCAGGTCGTATTGCATAGGACCCCGCCGACCTCCCTGGTAGTCGATCAACCAGGGGGTATTGTCCACCACCATGATGTTTCTGGCCTGAAAATCGCGGAACATGAAAAAATCTGAAGGCGCTTCCAGCAGAAAATTGCACAGGGTTTGAAAATCGTCTTCCAGTGCCTGTTCATCAAAGGGAGTACCGGTCAGTTTCAAAAAAGAATATTTGAAATAGTTCAGGTCCCAGGTAATGGATTGACGGTCGAATGCTTCTCTGGGATAACATTGGCTGAAATCGATGTTTTTTCCGCCATTGATTTGCACTTCAATCAATTGTTTTAGCGCTTTTTTGATGACGCAGAGTGCAGGTCTTTCCTCTTTGCTTAAGTGTTTTTTCCGGATCCGGTCATACAGGGTCTCATCGCCTAAATCACTGAGTAAATAATGCATGCGATCGGGGTGTATGGCCAAAAGTTTAGGGACATTTATCTTCAGTTCAGTAAAAGTTTTGGTGAAGCTAAAAAAAGCTTCGTTTTCACGAATGTCGTGATGATAGGCTCCAATCAGGCTGATTTCATCTTTCCTTAAACGAAAATAGATCCGGTCGGAACCAGAACCCGGTAGTTGATCCATTTGCGCTGCTTGATGACCGGTGTACGCTTCAAACAATTCAGCCAATTTGTATTTTGTGTCTTTCAGATTCATTCGAAATTGAAATTTTACTATGCGGTATTTGGTTAAAACATAAAAGTTTAGCACCATGCATTCCCCTTTCTTTGGATGGGTGGGGGAGGAACTACAGAAATACAAAAGCCAGCACAACGGCAAAGACCAGTGCCGGCAGCATGTTGACCACTTTGATGGTTTTGATTTCCATGATGGATATTCCAAGTCCCATGAGCATGAGTCCACCGGCTGCCGACATCTCGTTAATCACGGCTTCGGGCATAAGGTTGCCCAGCCAAATAGCCAGCAAGGTAAGCCCTCCCTGAAAAATGAACAAGGGAACGATGGAGAAAAGTACCCCGATGCCCAGGGCTGATGCCAGCGCCAGGGAACTGAACCCGTCCATCACCGACTTGGCAATCAGTAAATCGGAATTGCCCTGGGTGCCCTCTTCAAATGCACCCAAAATGGTCATGGATCCCATGCAGAACAACAAAAAAGCTGTGATCATCCCTGCTGAAAAATTTTCATTTTTTGAGCGCATTTTTCGTTTGACCCACTCGCTGAAACGGTTGATGTACCGGTCGAGATCGATCCATTCGCCCAGAGCGGAACCCATCACCATGCTGAAAATCAGGATAAGGATTTGCTGCGTTTTCATGGTCATTACAATGCCAATGTAGATGGTAAACAGCCCGATGGCTTGAAAAATAATTTTCACAATGCGTGCCGGGAGTTTGGAATGAAAAAAATAGCCGAGCAAGCTTCCGGCAATCACAGTGAGCACATTGGTAATGGTTCCTAAAAGCAACATCGGTTTTGATTTGTAGGGTTTAACTGCTATCTTTCAAGGGCACAATTGGCACATGTCGAAGATAAGAAAAATAAGCACTTTTTTGCACCAGACCATTCGTTTATCGTTCATGGTTTTGGGAGGCATCTTTTTGGTGATGCTGATCGTGGCCTGCACTTCATGGCCATTTTGGGCGCAATACCGGCTGGGAAAAGCGGAAGCAGGACTGCCGGAACAAGCCGGCACCATATTGGTGATGGGTTCGGGAGGCTTTCCCAGCGAATCGGTATTGATGCGCTTGTGGTACACCATTGAACTTGCACAGCATTATCCGGGGGCCAAAGTAGTGGTGGCAACCCCCGGTGATATCACTGATTCGACCAGTACCGTTTTTCAAACCATACAATACCTCATTGATCATCAGATAGCAAAGGAAAGGATGGTGGTAGAGGCCGAAGGCCTGAACACACGGCATCAGGCATTGAAGGCTTATGAATTGTATCGTAAAGGTGCCTTTGAAACACCGCTGGTCATTGTTACTTCAACCGAACACGTTTACCGTTCCGTGCTGAGTTTCCGGAAAGCTGGTTTTCAGCAGGTGAGCGGAGTTCCAGCCACCGAAATCATGCTGGAAACCGACCTCGATTTACAGGAAGAAGATTTGGGCGGCAATATGCCCGTCAATGCTTCGTCCATTAACATTCGTTACCAGTTCTGGAATTATTTACAATTGGAAATCAGGGTGCTGCGGGAGTATGTGGCCATTGCTTATTATTGGGTGAAGGGGTGGATATGATGAGACGGAAGACTGAAGACTGAAGACGGATGCTCGATGCTGGATGACGGAAGATGATTGGTGGCAAGGAATTGAAAATAAGAAAAATAGAAATACATTATAGGTGTTAACCCGACGTAAGTAGGGATCCCTCCTTAGGTCGGGTTGACACTCGGATAGTGAATGTGTTAGCTGTATTTTTACCCCTTATAATAGGGGTGGATTGCTAAAGACTCTTAGGAAAAGCCGAAGTTTATTCTTTGTGCAACTTATTGCGCAGCAAATAAGCCACAATCAGGGAGAGTCCGCCAAACAGCAGGATCATAGAAGGGAAAGCAACTTCTCCTTCCATATTCAATTTTATTTCCAGAATGTTTCCTGCAATGATTCCTAGGGCAAGACCTACCAGAAAAAGCCCCCATTTTAAAAGGTTATACTGGTTAAAGCTGAACTTGCTTCGAAATAACTCTGGATTTGCTCCTTGCTGAATAAGGGCCATCCTTTCTTTGTTACGTGCCGATACTACGACATACACTATCCCGAATACAACGCCAAAGAATACAATGGGT
>JAFGVJ010000330.1 GCA_016938055.1 Prolixibacteraceae bacterium | reverse complement strand
TGGATGAGCTCACGGGTCATTTCCAGGGCCTTGTTAATTTCGCCCAGGTTCAGGAGTATTCCGGCTTTTTTGGTTTTTAATGACATTGAAGCAGGATGTTGATCCAGTCCCATCTCTACCATCTGAAGTGCAGGAAAAATATTTCCTTCTTCGGTCAGGTAGTCAATGATGTATTCAAACTGAATGACATCGAAATAAAGATGTTGCCCGCTTTGCAGCATCTCTTCATAGCGCTGCAAAGTATCGTTGATTTCCTGTTCTTCGTATGAATTTCTGAATTCTTTATCCACAATATGTTGTTTTTGATGCTCCTTATCTTTTACTGATGTTCAGGGCGGAGCAAATCATTAACGGTTTTCACCGGATTGAAGGTGGCATTGGGAACTTCCACAAATATAGTATTCCAATTGCTCATGGCACCATTCCAAAGACCTGGTAATTCAAGTGCTTTAAGTTCAATTCCATCTTTCGATTTGCTAGAAATGAAGCCTGTAGCAGGATCGACATAAGCTTGCAAATCGAACTTTTCACCTTTGTAATTTTTGGTGCTGCAAATAAGATCTACCGGATTGAAATGCGTAGAACTGTTCAGTAACTCGGCTTGATCCGGATCATTCAGGTTAATTTGCGCTTTTTCAATAATCTGTAATGAAACAGTACCGTCGGGATTTTTTGCCCAGAAAGGTCCGCCACCTGGTTCTCCTTCATTTTTCACCATGCCGCAAATCCTGATGGGACGATTAAGTTTTGTGATGAAAAAGTGCAGTTTAGCACCATTGTTTTCAAATTGTTGGTTAAAATCGATCAACAATTCCTTTCTGATAAATACTTCCACTTTTGTCAGGAGTTCCTGATCATTCACAGCCGATGGCTGATCCAGTCTTTCAAGGAAATTGAATACTTTATTTCTCAAGGTAACCAGCAAACCGGCCAGTGCCTTTTTGTATCGTTTGGTTTCATGTTTCAACCGATCCGGAACAACATTGTCGATATTTTTGATGAAAATGATGTCGGCATCCAGTTCATTAAGGTTCTCGATCAAAGCGCCATGACCGCCCGGGCGAAATAACAAATCACCATTTTCATCCTTGTAAGCCTGGTTGTTCCGATCAACAGCAATGGTATCGGTTGATTTGTGCTGAAACGAAAAGGTGACATCAATCTGAATGCCAAAGCGTTTCTGAAACTCAGTTTTTACTTTTTTCAATAAGTCTTCAAAGCCGGCAAGGTGTTCGGGCGAAACGGTATAATGGATGTGTGCAATACCATTCGATGCGGTACAGTACGATGCAGCTTCAACCAGATGTTCCTCAAAGGGTGTGCGGGCAGTATCTTTATATTTATGAAACAGTAGCAAGCCCTTAGGCTTGCTACCATAGCCCAGTCCGTCGGGAGAAAGCAAATGTTTAACCAATTCCTTGCCCTTAGCATTGGGCGCTACTTTTTGTAGCTGATCGTAAAAAGCAAACTTGCTTAGGTTATTGAAAAAATATTGCATGAATGCATCGGGGGATTCATCGTCCTGCTCAAGGTATTCGTATAAATTTTTGAACATGCGGCTGGCAGCTCCCGATGCAGGAACAAATTTCATTGATTTCAGTCCCGAAGAAAGGGCATTTTCGAAGACTGAAATATACCTCGATTCATCTTCTTCGGAAATGATGATGATTCCTTTTTGGGGGGTAGCGGGTGCAACAAGGTGAATTTGGGGAAAACCTTCAATAAAATGATTGAGTTGTTGCTCTACCTTTTCAATTGTAAGACCCTGATCCTGTATCTGTTCCAGATTTCTGTTTGTAAACATAATTCGTTTTGTTCCAAGCCTTTAAAAGTAAAAAACATAAAGAGAATTCAAAATCAACTGATGTATTAAATTTAAAAAAATATAAACAATCAGCATTCAATACGGATTTAATATTTTTGCAGAATGACCGGTCACACAACAAATTTTACCTGGGGTCATTCGAAACCTTACAACGATTTTCCCTCGTATTTCAGACAATTGTTCTCCGAAAGGGTACAAAAAGTTTCCATCGATGCTGGTTTTACTTGTCCTAACCGCGATGGAAGTGTAGGAACCGGTGGTTGTATTTATTGCAACAACATTACTTTTCAACCTACTTACTGCAACCTGGCTGAAAGTGTCAGCAGTCAGATTGATCGTGGCATCCGTTTTTTTTCAGAAAGATACCGTGCAGTTCAGTTTTTAGCTTATTTTCAGGCATATACCAATACTTATGCTCCGCTCGATGATTTGATTGCTCTTTACGAGGAAGCTTTGGCACATCCCCAAATTGTGGGACTCGTGATTGCAACCCGTCCCGATTGTTTGCCAGATGCTGTCTTGGATTATTTGGCAAAGATTGCAGAGAACCACTATGTTATGGTGGAAGTAGGTGTTGAATCGTGTGAAAACCGTACTTTAAAACTCATCAACCGCGGACATACTTTTGAGACAACGGTGGATGCTTTTCATCGCTTGGCAGAAAGGAATCTGCACAGTTGTGCACACCTCATCATTGGTTTGCCCGGCGAAGATCGTGAAACCGTGTTGAATCAGGCCCGCATCATCTCTCAATTGCCGGTGCAACAGATTAAATTGCATCAGCTTCAGGTGCATGAAGGTACCCGCTTAGCCCAGTTGTACCGCGCAGGTGTCCTGGTGCCTGATTTGTATGAAACAGTTGAAGACTACATCGCTGTGGTGGTTGAATACCTTGAATTGTTGCGTCCCGATATTGTGGTTGAGCGTTTCGTTAGTCAGGCACCTTCTTCCTTACTGATCAAACCCCGATGGGGCATCAAAAACCATGAGTTCCTGGCCAAGATTGAGAAAGCCTTGAAAACCAACAATACCTGGCAAGGCCGGTTATACAAGGTTTAGTTCCCCGTTTCGTCCCCCTGATTAAGCAAATCCTTGAAGAAAGGGTAAAGCTGATCGGCCAGCAACATGTGGTCATTGATGCTGGGATGATCATCGCAACCACCTGGAATCATGTGGTCAAATTCAAAAATCAAGAGGGCTTTGTTTGTTGCCTGGTTGAAATGATTTCTCACCTCATTGATACATTCCAGCAGTATTTCATTTTTTTCACCTTGAATCATGGGGCTGTTCAACAGTACAATTTGTGTATGCGGATAATGTTTAAGGATGGTTTCAACAAATGCAATGTATTGGGCAGTGAATACAGCCGGGTCAAACGGATGACGCCAATTGACACCATCACCGTCGGAAAGATCGTTGGTTCCCAAACAAATGCTGACGATATCGGGTTGGAAACCAGTGAAGTCTCTTTTTTTCCGATCATCGAGGTTGAGGTAGAGGTTTTCATATACTTCAGGCATAACAGGGCCTATCCCGTTCCAGTTACGGTACATCCCAATTCCGGAAACAGCGCTCAGCAGATAATTCACTTTTAAAGCCCGGGAAACAGTTGGTCCATAGGCCCAATATGCATTGTGCTGATCGTACCATTGATTGGCATGACAGGGGAGGATTGTGGTATCATTGCCCATGCCGCATGTGATGGAATTGCCAATGAATTCGATGCTTTTTTCGGGCTGCTTTGGCGGTGTAACCAGGTTTTCACAAAAGATACCCTCCACATTGATGTAACCGTTGGAAGCTTCGGTCGACTTGGTGATCATGATTTTGTGAAGATCCTTTTGAAAACTGATTTCGATGGGAATGGCCAAGGTTGTATCACCATCGATGCGAAAACGTCCCAAATCTTCGTGGTCCAGTTCAATGGAGTAAAAATTGTGTAAGCCATCGGGATGGTTATTTTTCAAATGCAGAACACAGGTGTCACCAGTAAACCATGCTGAAACAGAGGATGCTGGTCCAATTAGTATCACTTCGTTTTCCAATTTTTCGATCCTTCCGGAATACAAAAGGTTTTCATGGTTCGAAGCATAAAACATGGCTTCGTTCAATTGGCATTGTACGGTGAAGATAGCCACCAAACAACACATGAATAAGGGTTTGAATATTTTCATTCGCTGTAGTTTAAAGCTCTTTATTATTGAATTCATTGATGTATTTCAGAATATGGTAAGCATGGTTGCCAACGCTTTCCAATTCGTTAAAAATATCGCAATATACAATTCCAACCTTGTATTTGTATACGCCTTTTTTGATGTCTTTCAGGTGAACAAGGTTTAGTTTTTCGATATAAGCACTGATTTCGTCCCGTTGAATCCGACGTTGTTGGATGTCGATCACTTGATTTTTTTTGTTGATTTGGGCAGGAAGTTCACTCATGATTAAATCGATCATGGTGGTTAACTGGTAAAGATGTTCGTTCATTTCAATATTGAAAACCATTTTTTTATCGTATTTCAAATACAATAATTCAGCGGTGTTGTACAATGCATCGTTAAGAGACTCGATCCGGCTTACCAATTTCAGCATGGTGTTAATGGTTTCTGAAGATTGCTTGCTAATTTCTGAACTGGCGGTACGGGTCAGGTAATTGGCAATTTCCACCTCAATCCTATCCGAAATTTCTTCATATTTCCTGATCTTACGGATAACTTTTTCGCTTTGCTTTTCGGATGTTTCTTCCAGCAGGTTCTTGACCAAACTGTACATTTTTTGAGACCTTTCAATGAAAACTGAAATTTCATTCTTTGCCTGAATTATGGCAAGTTCATCGACTGATACCAGACCGGTTTTGATATATTTCAGTTTAAAGATTTCATCATCTTCATCAACACCGGGAACCATTTTAATGACAATTCGGGCAATGTAAGGAACAAACCAAACCTGTAATAAGGTGTTCAACACGTTAAAACTGGTGTGAAAAACTGATAGTGCAATGGGAATAACGGCTTCACCGTGTTCAGAAGCCAGAGTAATCTCCAGTGGAGACCCCAGGCCTGTAGCTTCCATTATAGAATTGATCAGGTTCATGAAAGGTTGAAAAAAGATCAAAACCAAAATGACGCCGGTAAGATTGAATAGGAAATGCGCACGTGCCGCCCTTTTCGCGGAGTTATTTACCACCATGGCAGCCAGATTTGCCGTGATGGTGGTGCCAATGTTTTCGCCCAGCACCATAGCTGCAGCCATTTCAAAACTAATCCAGCCATTGAAACACATCACCAGTGTGACTGCCATTACCGCACTTGACGATTGGATAATGATGGTGAGGATGGTGCCTATGAGTAAAAATAGTAGGGTAGAACCAATGCCAAGTGCCGAATATTCACTGATGAAATTGAGAATCTCGGGATTTCCTTTAATATCAGGAACTGAATCTTTTAAAAAGTCCAATCCCATGAAAAGTATGGAAAAACCAATGATTAACTGGCCCATGGAACTGCGTTTGGTCTTTTTCGAAAAGATAAAGGGAATGGCTACTCCAATAAGGGGAAGCGCAAACACACTGACGTCAACTTTAAAACCAAGCAGTGAAATAAGCCATGCAGTGACTGTGGTGCCAATATTTGCACCCATGATCACTCCAATTGATTGATTAAGTGATAATAAACCTGCATTCACAAAGCTGACCACCATCACTGTTGTGGCTGATGACGACTGTATCACTGCTGTAATAAACAAACCTGTCAAAATACCTTTGAAGCGATTTGATGTCATGGCTCCCAGTATCATCCGCATTTTTTCACCGGCTACTTTTTGCAGCGCTTCACTCATCATTTTCATTCCAAATAGGAAGAAACCTAATGACCCAATTAGTTTGAGAAAATCAAAGAAGGTATAATTCATAAGATTAAAGATGGATGCTTGTAAAACTACTGCTTTGGTCTTTTTTAACCAATGAATATACTAGAAATGTTTGGTCTTTTTTAAAAGGATCTTTTTCGTGCTTGCCTTGCTTGCAAACGAAGATTATCAGTAATCCCTTAAAATTTGTTGGTCAATTTCTTCAGACCCTATGCCATTTTTAAACAGTTTGAGTAGTCAGGTGAACAATGGCGGTTCCCTGGTTCACAATGGGAGAATGGTCGTAACACAAAATGAAACCCTCGCCTGGTGATTTTACAGGTCTTTCAAAATAGCCGAAAGGATCGGATATTGTTCCAAGTACATCCCCTTTTTTAACGAATGTTCCATTTTGCACATGGGAACGAAACATGCCGGAATATTTGGCCCTGATCCAGGTGGATCCGTTGATAATGTATTGCTCGTTCTCGTGATGCAGGTTCACATCTTTTTTGAATGTCCGCATGTTCAGATGTTTCATCACGTTGATGGCTCCCTGTATGCCAACAGCAGTAACCGCTGGATTCAGGTCGTTTGTTTTTCCTCCTTCGAACAACAAAATGGTTTTGCCTTGTTTGAATGCAATCTCACGGAACGATTTCTCCCGGTGTTGGGCAAACTTGATAAACTTCACTCCAAATACTTTGGCCAGTTCCAGTGTTTTTGCTTCGTTACTGCCGATTCTGAGCTGGGGGTAATTAAAGCGACCATCACCGCCGGTATGATAATCAATGATGTAGTGAACGTGTGGCATAATTTCTGTCATCATGCTGTGGGCAAACCTGCTGGCAAGCGATCCGTTGGGTGAGCCTGGAAATACCCGGTTCAAATCACGTCCGTCGGGGAATTCACGTTGTCGGTTCAGAAATCCGAAGATATTCAGCACCGGAATGCAAATGGTGGTACCACAACTGGGTTTGTTGAGTTTGGAAGCTACCAGTTTCCTGACAATTTCAACACCATTGATTTCATTGCCATGTATACCTCCAAGAAACAACAAACAAGGCCCATCTTTTTTTGCTCGTTCCACAATCACGGGAACATGAACCGGTGTATGGGTATGCAATTTGGCAATGGACATGTTCAAGCGGTGACTGCTGCCTGGAAGTATTTCAGTGCCAAGTATTTTCATCTTTCAATCCTTCTTTAGTCTACATGTCGTTCAACATACCTGATAATGGCTTTAGCAATGTCCTTACCGGTTGCTCTTTCAATTCCTTCGAGACCAGGTGATGAATTTACCTCCATGATTTTTGGTCCGTTTTTCGATTGCAGCATATCTACCCCGGCAATGCCCAGTCCCAATACCCTGGCAGCTTTGAGGGCTGCATTTTCTTCTTCTTCGGTCAGTTCTATGAGGCTTGCAGTTCCACCACGGTGAAGATTCGAACGGAATTCGCCTTTTTTGCCCTGGCGTTTCATCGCACCTACTACCACACCATCAACTACAAAGGCCCTGATGTCGGCACCACCTGCTTCAGCGATAAATTCCTGAACAATAACCCGGGCTTGCATGCCATGAAAGGCTTCAAGCACCGATACCGCAGCACTGCGGGTTTCGGCCAATACCACACCAACACCCTGAGTGCCTTCCAACAGCTTGATCACGCAGGGTGCCCCACCTACCTGGTCAATCACTCCTTCAACGTCTTTTGAGTAGTTGGTGAAGGCTGTTTTGGGCAAGCCAAGACCGGCCCTGGACAAAATCTGTAAACTGCGCAATTTGTCACGCGAACGGATAATGGCCTGTGACTCGTTGGCTGTGAAAACTTTCATCATTTCAAACTGCCTGACTACCGATGAACCGTAAAAGGTGAAGGAAGCTCCGATGCGGGGAATCACCGCATCAACGTGGGTAATGCTTGCTCCGTTGTAAAAGACCTGTGGTTTTTTCTTTTCGATGATGATGTCACATTTAGAATGGTCCAGAATGAGCATCTCGTGACCGCGTTCAACACCGGCTTCGTACAAACGTTTTGTAGAATATAATTTTTGATTTCTTGACAGGATAACAATTTTCATACCTTGTGTGCTTGTTTTGAAAATGGGGGGCGAAGATAATTCAATTATTCATTATTTAAATCGTTGTATGAGAGGTTCTGTTTCGACGGATCGATCAGGAACCTTTTGCGTAACAATTTGCGACCCAACAATACCGGGTATTTCATATCGCCACGTTCACTGAGCGAGAGTTCAACAGGGTAAATTTTTCTGAACAATTCGATTTTTGTTCTGATAATGTAACGCAATTCGGAATGTCCGCTGGAACTTTTGATCTTTTTTAGTTTGTATTTTTTGAAGACGAAGGTTTTTCCATTGTACCATTCATGGGTGGGATCGAGTAATTGAAAACGAATAGCACTTTCACCTTCGTGTTCAATTTCTTCGATTTTATCACAGTGAATACTGGATGTAAAGGCACCGGTATCGATCTTAACAGCAATGTTTTCCAACTCCAGTTCAGGAAAATTGGCCAGGTCTTTACGTCCTATGATCAGTTTCTCTCTCATTGGATAATTCTAATGCTGTCAATGATAACCTGTTCAATCAGGTATTGGTTTTCATCGGGTAATTGATGGATAGTTTTTACAAGCTCCATACCCTGAGTAACTTTCCCAAATGCAGCAAAACCCTGCAAATCAGGATTTCTTTTTCCTCCGTAATCCAGTTCAGGTTGATTGCCAATGCAAATAAAGAATTCTGAAGTCACAGTCCCGGTATCGGCACGTGCCATGCTGATGGTTCCGTTTTCGTGCTGAATGCCAGTTGTTTTTGTATTTTCGTGGTGAATTGCCGGAAAGTGCAGTTCAGCTTCTCTTTCGAATAATCCGCCCTGTATTACAGCTATTTTTACAGGGTTGGATGCCTGGTTTTGAGCGTTTACTGTCCGGTAGAATAGCGAACCGTCGTAAATCTTTTGCTTTGTATAATGTAAAAAGTTGGCAGTTGTTGCAGGGGCCTTATCGGGATACAACTCCATTTGAATATTGCCCTGACTGGTGTAAAACATCACCAGGGTTTTTTCATTTGAAAGGTAGCATCCAGTCAGCAATATAAGAAGTAGAATTAGACTTTTGTACATGAACTGAATTTTTTACTAAGATAAAAAGTTTAAGGGTGCTGAGGCTCCAGATGGTTTTGTTTTTTATTAAAAGCTTAACTTTGTCCGAAATATTTGATGGTGAGGCTATTTGTAATGATCTTTCTTGCATGGGTTTGTACCTGGATTTCGTCCGGCTTGCATGCTTCCAACAATGAACGCTATACTTTTTTAGTAGCAGGTCATGCCTATGGTGCTCATTCAGGGACCAACAAAGGTTTGCATCCTCCCTTGCTTCAAAAATTGTCAACATACAGCCATGATTCAATCTTCAGCATTTTTCTTACGGGCGATATTGTAAATTACAGTACAGCCGAAAGTTGGGCCCAGGTCAGTGGTGAATTGGATAGCCTTGGTTTGAAAGCTTTTTATGTAATGGGAAACCACGATAACAATGCAATTGGTAAACAGGTCTTTCAACAAATGCATGGTGGAACTTTTTATGCCTTTGAGCAGTATGGCGACTTGTTTATTGTGCTCAACAGTACGCTTATCGACCGCTCAATATCTCCTGATCAGATTGATTTTCTTCAACATAAGCTGAATTCCACTGTTGATTCAATTCGGAATATTTTTATTTTTTTCCACGAAGTATTGTGGACCAGCCAAGAGAATTACGTCGACTTGAGGGTGAACAGCCGTTCGCGTTATGCACAAATGAAAGAATATTCAAATTATTGGGACGCTGTTCATCCCTTGCTTCAGCAAACGGGGAAAAATGTATTTGTTTTTGCTGGTGATGTTGCAGGTAATGAAGATGCAATATCGTTATTTTATGAACAAAGGGGTAGGGTACGACTCATTGCTTCAGGCATGGGAGAGGTCTTCGATGAAAACTTTTTGAAGGTGATCGTGAGTGCTGATTCCATTTCGATTGTTCCTGTTCCATTGGATACCCAGGTTGAAATGTATCCCATCCAAACCTATGCTTTGCCCGAAGCACCTGATACCATCATGGGTCCGGATTATGTGGAGCCTGGTAGTTATGGGATTGAATATTTGGTCCCTGAACATGCGTTTACTGCCATGGTTCATTGGTCTTTTAATGGTAATCTTTCAGGAACAAACAATCAGCAGCAGGTACTGGTTGATTTTTATAATAATTTCACCGGGGGAATTATTGGTGCAGCCTATGAACGTGACGGATATGGGACAGGCCCCGTGAAGGAAATGAAAGTGATGATCCCAATTGCTAATGCGCTTGATGTTGACAATTATCGGGCTTATAGCCTGAATGTTTGGGATAATGTGCTGATAATTTCAACTTCTAAAAATACACCCGAAAATTGCCGGATAAAGATCTATCGTATGAACGGTACTTGTATACTCAATCAATATTACTTTCCCGATGAAATGTTGTCCAAAATTGAAGTTCCTTTGCATGTTGTTGAACCCGGTTTATATCTGCTTAGCTTGCAACTTGGAATGAACTCATATTTTGAACGCATCATTTTGCATTAATTCTTTGGCAAAACATCCACATGAAGCCGCATTTTATTATTTTCAACCAGTTTTTTAGAAGGTTTGGTAACACCTGTAATGTGATTTAATGGAACATCAATGAAGGATCAACGATTGAAAATTTTAGGAATTTCAGCTTTTTACCACGATTCAGCCGCAGCTGTTACCATCGACGGTGTTATTGTTGCTGCAGCACAGGAAGAAAGATTTACCAGGATCAAACAAGATGAGTCCTTTCCGGTTCATGCCATTCAATATTGTCTTGAAGAAAGTGGATTGTCCATTGATGAACTCGATGCAGTGGTTTTTTATGACAAACCCCTGCTGAAGTTCGAAAGGCTTTTAGAAACCTATTATGGTTTTGCTCCACGAGGCATCAGGTCGTTTGTAACAGCCATTCCTGTTTGGTTGAAGGAGAAGATTTTTCTGAAAAAAATCATCCGTGATCAGTTAAAACTGGTTGGGACCTACAATAAAAAGAAACTCAATTTGCTTTTCACCGAACACCATCTATCTCATGCAGCCAGTGCTTTCTTTCCATCATCGTTTTCGGAAGCAGCCATTTTAACCATCGATGGTGTGGGAGAGTGGGCAACTGCTTCAATTTGCAGGGGAAGTCAAAACAACATTGAGATACTGAAAGAATTACATTTTCCCCATTCGCTGGGTTTGCTCTATTCGGCCTTTACCTATTACCTTGGATTCAGGGTCAATTCTGGTGAATACAAGTTAATGGGACTGGCACCTTATGGACATCCTGGCTCCGATGCAGTGAAGCAGATGGTTCAAATCATTAAAAGTCATTTGCTTGAAATTCATGACGATGGTTCCATTTGGCTGAATCAAGAGTATTTCTCCTTTGCTACGGGTTTGCGCATGATCCCCGATGGCAAGTGGAAAAAACTATTTGGATTTTCACGAAGAACTGAAGAAGAACCCCTGGAACAACAACATGCGAACCTTGCCATGGCCATTCAGGAGGTCACTGAAGAAATTGTTTTAAAGATGGCCGCTGAAGCCAAACGTTTGACTGGTTCGAAGTATTTATGTCTGGCTGGTGGTGTAGCTTTAAACTGTGTTGCCAATGGGAAATTGCTTCAGAGC
>JAFGVJ010000056.1 GCA_016938055.1 Prolixibacteraceae bacterium | reverse complement strand
CACAATGCAAAAGTTTACCTTGTAAACACCGGATGGAACGGAACAGGCAAACGTATCTCGTTGAAAAACACCCGTGCCATTATTGATGCAATCATTGATGGTTCAATCGAAAATGCAGAAACTGTACACATCCCAATTTTAAACCTGACTGCTCCTAAGGCGTTAAACAACGTTGATACTGAGATTCTGGATCCGCGTAACACTTATGCCGATGTTACAGAATGGGAAACAAAAGCAAAATCGTTGGCAGCGAAGTATATCAAAAACTTCGAACAATATTGCGATAACGACGATGCCAAAGCATTGATCCCAGCCGGCCCACAGCTCTAATATCTTACAAAATAACGATACTAAAAAAGCTCGGTACATTCACCGGGCTTTTTTAATGCTGTAAATATTACTTTGATCCTTTTTACAACAATCAGTTAAAAATCAGTTGGTGCTTCCTGTATATTTTTTATTTTAGCTGCAAATTAAAAAAATTTACAACCATGCGTAATTTACTGCTTTCATTCATTTTGTTCACCGTTTTATTGAGTGCTTGTCAGAACAATAAAAAATCGTCTGAAACGGATGTACTCACCGTTACACAACTTCTGTCAAATGTTGATCAGCTGATTGATCAGGAACTGATCCTTACGGGTACTGTTAATCATGTGTGTTCGCATTCAGGCCGCCGCTGTTTTCTGCTTGATTCACTTGGAGATAATACCATTCGGGTAGAAGCTGGTGGTGAAATTGAAAGCTTCAGCAAAGAACTGATGGGCAATACCATTCAAGTGAAAGGTTTTGTAAGGGAAGACCGCCTTACCCTTGCCGAAATTGAAGAAATGGAACTTGAGGTACTGGAAAAGCACCCCGAAGATGCCGAAGCCGATGGCGAAACCTGTAGCGCCGAGATGGCCAACATTCATAAAATGCGCGAGTGGATGAAAGAACCTGGCAAAGATTATTATGCCATTTATTATGTCGATGGCCTGAGTTATGACCTTGTGGAGTAAAAGCAGCTGGCGCAAGTGGCTCAGGATCATTCACCGCGATCTCGGATATTTTACCGTGGGCATTACCTTGATTTATGCCATTTCGGGCATCATTCTCAACCATAAGCAAAGCAGGGTCGATCCTGCTTTTAAAACCATCAATGTTGATGCACAACTTGCACCAATGCTTACCGTTGATGACTTTACAGCCCGGTTTGAAAGGGATTATGCAGACTATACACTGAACAAAATCTTGCCTGAAGAACAGACTTATCAGCTATTTCTGAAAGGGGGCCTGGGATACTACAATGCAATGACCGGAGAATTATCGTTCGAGGTTTATCAAAAGAAACCACTTGTTTACTTCATGAATAAGTTGCATTACAATCAGAAGAACTACTGGACCACACCGGCCGATTTCTATGCCGGAGCCCTCATCTTTTTTGTTTTGTCGGGTCTTTTCATGGTAAGGGGAAAGAACAGTTTGCTGCAACGTGGCAAATGGTATGTTCTTGCTGGAATTTTGCTTGTAGTGTTGTATATTTGGCTTTGATCAAAACTACCTTGTTATGCGTAAGTTAACTTTTTTCATGGGAATATTATGGGCGCTAACTGCTTGTCAGCAAAAAGCACCCGAACTTCTTTTCAACGGTCAGAACCTCGACAACTGGGAAATGATTGCAGCCGATGAAACCATCGACCCGCAAAGTCTTTTCAAGGTCGAAGACGGTGTAATCAAAGTGGCAGGAAGCTCCAATGGCTACCTGCGAACCCGCGAAGTTTTTAACAACTACCAGTTACACCTGGAATGGCGCTGGACCGAAAAACCGACCAACAGTGGTGTTCTGTTGCATGTGAATGGCTATGATTTCTGGCCCAATGCCATCGAAGCCCAGCTTCAGCATGAACATGCAGGCGATGTGGTGTTCATCGGTAATGGAATTTCAGGAACCATTGCCGATTCGACCTATACCAATAAGGAAAGGCGTTTTACCATAGTCCCCAAATATACCGAAGGCATTGAAAAACCAGCCGGGGAATGGAACAGTTACGACATCATTTGTGAGCGCGATAAAATAAGCATTTACGTGAATGGAACCCTTCAGAATGAAGCTAAAAATCTGAGTTTAACCGGTGGCGCCATTGGCCTGCAGTCGGAAGGATCGCCCATCGAATTCAGAAATGTTTACCTAGAGAAAGGTCGTTCTGAAAAATAATTATAATTTCCAGCCAATCCCTTGTATTGGTGAGATAGATTTCACATAGAAAACAGAAGAACATGAACAGAAAGAAACAGGCGACAATGCTAGGTATGTTGCTGCTGATCAATCTGGCTTTCACTGCCCGGATCGCACTGGCGCAAGCACAACTTTATGGAAATGAATTTGATTTAAGGCAGGTTGAATTGCTTGAAAGCCCCTTCCATCATGCTCAGGAATTGAACATCGAAACCTTACTTTCCTACGACCTGGATCGCTTGCTGGAACCTTTTCATAAAGAAGCAGGACTTACACCCAAGGGTGAGCGTTTTATCAACTGGGACGGGTTGGCCGGTCATGTAGGCGGGCATTACCTGACCGCTCTGGCCATGCATTATGCAGCAACCGGACATCGTGAATGTGAAACCCGGATGGATAAAATGCTGGCCGAATTGAAAAAATGTCAGGATAAAAACGGGAATGGCTACCTGGGGGGAATTCCAAACGGGCAGTACTTATTTAATGAGCTGAAAAAAGGAAACTTTGGTCCCTACAACGAAGCATGGGTTCCCTGGTACAACATTCATAAAACCTATGCTGGTTTGCGCGATGCCTGGTTATACGGAAACCGCGAAGTAGCGAAGGAGATGTTTCTGGCACTGTGCGACTGGGGAATTGACATTGTTGATGGATTGGACGAGAGCCAGACCCAACAAATGCTCGACAAGGAATTTGGCGGAATGAACGAAGTGTATGCCGATGCTTATCAAATGACCGGTGAAGTCAAATACCTGAATGCAGCCAAAAAATTCACCCACAACATGCTTTTCAATGCCCTGAAAAACGGGATCGATAACCTGGACAATCTGCATGCCAATACACAAATTCCAAAGGTGATTGGCTTTGCCCGCATTGCAGCCCTCGATCCCACAGCAACAGACTATGCCAAAGCTGCTGATTTTTTTTGGGAAAGGGTTGTTCATGACCGTTCACTGGCCTTAGGTGGGAACAGTCGCAGTGAACATTTTCCAACCGCCGACGGTTGCAGGGAATATGTGAGCCATCGTGAGGGACCCGAGTCCTGTAACACCTATAACATGCTGAAACTTTCAGAATGTCTTTTTCAGATCAATCAGCAAGCCAAATACATCGATTATTACGAAAGGGCCTTATACAACCACATTCTCTCTACCCAGCATCCCGAACACGGAGGGTATGTTTACTTTACCCCTGCACGTCCGAGGCATTACAGGGTATATTCTGCTCCCAACCAGGCCATGTGGTGTTGCGTGGGCAGCGGCATGGAAAATCACGGGAAATATGCCCAAATGATTTATACCCATTCCGACCATGAATTGT
>JAFGVJ010000329.1 GCA_016938055.1 Prolixibacteraceae bacterium | reverse complement strand
TAGTACCCGGGGCGGGAATCGAACCCGCACTTCATTGCTGAAACTGGATTTTGAGTCCAGCGCGTCTACCAATTCCGCCACCCGGGCGTTTTGTTGAATTGGTGTGCAAATATAAAATTATTTTTTGTTGCCCGAAAAGTTTTTTCATATTTCAATTGCACTGTACAGCATCATTCAACTTCAACAATGATGAATATCCATAGGTACGGGGCGATATCATACAACTTTTGCAGCAAATCTGTTCATTGACCGGAAGATAAACCAAATCACAAATGATACAATGAACAGCATAAAGCCATACATCGGGGCAATCATTGAAACTTTAAAGCCGCCAGCCATTAAGCCCAACGATACGTCGCCGGCTGCTTCAATCGCATCTAAAGCCTCAATAATACCTACTGCCTGCCCTAAAATTCCCAACAAGAAAGCAAAGCTTCCAACAAAGAGAATGGCCTCAGACAATTTTTTGGCATTTTTTCTTTGTCGCTTAAGAACATAGTCAGCAATTAAAATGACCACCAGCACCAGGTTCACTGCGTACAGCACATAAATTGGAAGCATGAACGAAATTCCTCCTTCAAATAAGTGTCTAAACATAACATGAGAGTTTTAGTGAATAATCACCGAATTTCAGACCTATGAAGGTAAACAAATAACTTTTTCGGCCAATAACCGGGTTTTAACCCTTAATAGCTCAAGGTAGAAATTAAATCCACTCAATGTTGTTTAGGGGGCCATACTGTGCTTTGACCGAAAAAAACTTTTTAGGAGATTCATTTTTCTTCAAATGCACATACCTTTGGTGTACGAATGGAGATTAACAAAATACAAAGCCATTTGCCCGCAAAGCTCAGGTGGGTAATGCAGCTTTTTTATTGGTTGCTTGCAGCGCTGGTGCTTTTTATGGTTTTTAGTAACAAACAAAACGATTTGAGTATACGTTTGATGGTTGTTGCGGTTATCACCACCATGAGCTTTTTGCTGACCCAGCTGATCAATCGCTATCTCATACCAAAGTATTTTTTTGAGGGCCGTTTGTTTCTGTTCTTTTACTTTTTATTGTTTGCATTTGTTGTTTCAGTTTGGATCAACACCATGTGTATTGTGGTGATACTATGGCATGTGGCCACGAATACCATTGATGGTAGTTTTCCCGATAAGACCGATTTGATATTGTTGCTGTCGGGCAGCTACATTATCATTCTTTTTGCCACCATTGTGCATTTTGTACGGGAATCCCATCGCCGCACCCTTGAACGCGACCGAATGAACAGCCTGAAAACAGAAACTGAACTCAGACTTAAAGATGCCCGATTACAATTACTACAAGGCCAGCTGCATCCTCATTTTTTGTTCAACATGCTCAATAATTTGTATGGCCTTTGGATGGAAAAATCGGATGCCACGCCCGATGTAATTCTCAAGCTTTCGGCTTTGCTCGATTACATGCTGTATCGTTGCGATCAGGAGAAAGTAGCCCTGAACGACGAAGTAACCTTCCTCCGTAATTTTATTGAGCTGGAAACCATCAGACACGACCAGCGTTTAAAAATTGAAACCGTATTGCCAGCACAGACCGACGATCTGAAAATCAGTCCGCTCATACTTTTCACCTTTGTGGAGAACGCCTTTAAGCATGGTGCCAATAAAACGTCCGGGATTAGCTTCATAAAAATTCACCTGGCAGTAGCGGGGCCACAGCTGCAATTCAGGCTGGAAAACAGTTTTGATCATTTAACCTCAGTGAATGTACCCAAAGGTATTGGTCTGAACAATGTCCAGGAACGACTCAGCTTGCTTTATCCCCGACGGCACCACTTAGTTATTGATCAGGCAGATGATATTTTTACGGTACAACTAACGATCGATCTGAATGAATAATGGAACAAAAAGCAGAATATACCTGTTTGATTATTGACGATGAACCCATTGCCATCAGGGTGCTTGAATCATACGTTGAAAGGCTGGGACCATTGAAATTGTTGGCTTCGTATACCAATGCCCTCGATGCCATGCAAACGCTCCATACGCAACACATCGACCTGCTTTTTCTCGATATCCAGATGCCCGGCATCAATGGTCTGGAATTCTTTGGTTCAATCAAGCAAGCCCCTCAGGTAATTTTCACAACAGCTTATAGGAATTATGCAGCCGATGCCTTTGATCTGGATGCACTGGATTATCTATTGAAACCTATTTCGTTCGAACGCTTTCTGAAAGCAATCAACAAGTTTCTCGACCAACAGGCAATAGCGCCAAAAAAAGAGCATGGTGATGAAAAAAGGGAATTTATTGTTGTAAAATCGAACAAGAAAAACCACAAAATCAACATCAATGATATCCGTTACGTGGAAAGTCTCGACGATTATGTAAAAATTCATTTACAACACAAAACCCTTGTTTGCTATTTGCGCCTTGCTGCATTGGAAAAGGAAATAAATCATCCTGCGATTATGAGGGTACACCGCTCGTTTCTTATCAACTTAACACATGTTGCAGTTTTTACCCATTATGAAATCGATGTTGCAGGCACACGCATTCCAGTGGGCCGGAAATACAGACCCGCAACCATCCAAAAACTGAGCGAAAGGAATGAAAGCTGATATGCGAAAGGGGCTAAGCGCTTTCGCATCGGATTCTCTTCCTGCTTTTATCCAATTCATCTATCTTTGGCCAAAGCGAATTGAAAATAATCAACATGCGTACATTGATCCAGAGAGTAAGCCGGGCCAGCGTAACTGTCGAAAATGAAACAAGGGCAAGCATTGGTCATGGGTTGCTGATTTTATTGGGCATTGAAGATGCCGATGCCAAAGAGGACATTGAGTGGCTTTGTAACAAAATTGTACAGCTCCGTATTTTCGACGATGAAAATGGCGTGATGAACCGTTCGGTTATAGACACCGATGGCGAAATTATTGTAGTCAGTCAGTTTACCCTGCATGCTTCTACAAAAAAGGGAAACCGTCCCTCGTACATAAAAGCTTCGAAACCCGATTTTGCCATACCCCTGTACGAACAGTTTTGCCAACAACTTTCTTCGAATTTGGGCAAGATCGTAGGAACTGGCGTATTTGGCGCTCACATGAAAGTTGAGCTGGTCAATGACGGACCCGTAAGCATTTGGATCGATACAAAAAACAAGGAATGATTATGAGCGACTTAACCCTAAAACAAGCCCAGCAACAAGTCGATGAATGGATCACCACCATTGGCGTACGTTACTTTAGTGAGTTAACCAACATGGCCATCCTCACCGAAGAGGTGGGTGAATTGGCACGCATTATGGCCCGTAAGTACGGTGACCAGTCGTTCAAGCAGGGCGAAAACCCCGATACGATGGCCGATGAAATGGCCGATGTGTTGTGGGTTTTAATTTGTTTGGCCAATCAAACGGGAGTAGACCTGGAAGATGCTTTGCGGAAAAATATCGAAAAGAAAACCCGGCGCGATCAAGACCGTCATCAAAATAATCCAAAGCTGAAATAATTGCTTTTTGATATTTTGTACTTTTACTAAATTATAAACCGCCAGATCCCCTGTATCATGGAATTAGATGTAATTTTTAACAAGATTTTTGAGATAAGGGGCCAAAGGGTAATGCTTGATTTTCATTTGGCTGAACTTTATGGTGTGGAAACCAAGGTTTTGAAGCAGACTGTAAGAAGAAATATTGAGCGATTCCCCTCAGACTTTATGTTCGAAATTTCATTGCAGGAATATAGCAAATTAAGGTCACAATTTGTGACCTTAGACTGGAAATCAATAAAATACGCACTGTTCGCCTTTACAGAATTGGGTGTGGCAATGCTTTCGAGTGTTCTTAAAAGTACAAATGCCATCAATGTGAATATTGAGATCATGCGTGCTTTTGTTTCATTGCGAAAACTGGCTTTGAATTATACTGAATTAGTTTCACGTATCGACATTTTGGAGGCTAAATTTGATCATCAGTTTACAGAAGTCTTTCAGGCCTTGCGTTACCTTATTGAGCCTCCTAAAAAAGCACGAAAAAGAATAGGTTTT
>JAFGVJ010000055.1 GCA_016938055.1 Prolixibacteraceae bacterium | reverse complement strand
TGCTTTCAGTTACTTTTGTTGAAAAATCAATTGAGTTCCATACCATGAAACGAGTCAGTTTACTTTTTTGCTTGTTGTATTTCAACTTTGGCTTCAGCAAAGCCGGCAATATCCATTCGGATTACGAAGTAGCTACCTGGAAAGGTTTTGCAAAAGTTGCCGTCACCTATACCTTCGACGACAATTGTAAAAACCAATACACTGTGGCCATCCCCCTGTTCAATGAATTTGATTTCGGGGGTACTTTTTACCCGGTAATTGACTGGGCGCCCGATTGGGAACTTTTTCAAACCGCGGTAAACGAAGGCCACGAAGTGGGCAGCCATACCGTGAGCCATCGTATGCTGAGCAATTTGAGCCCCGAAGAACAGGAAAGTGAACTACTGAATTCAAAAGTGACGATCGATGAAAAGTTGAGCGGACAACAATGCCTCACCATGGCCTATCCTTATTGCGTCCCTTCCAACGACTCGATAAGCCGTAAACACTATCTGGCGGTTCGTCATTGTCAGGGAAGGATTGAAGCATCAACGCCGCCCGATTTGATGAACATCAGCAGCATCATTTGCGGCGATCAGGGCAGCGTGAACAGCATGGAACATTTTACTCAAACCTTTGAACAAGCCGAAACATCAAATGGTTGGTGTGTTTTTCTGTTGCATGGCATCGACAACGATGGCGGCTATTCTTCGCTTTCTTCCGACGTCATGCGCAAAAGTCTTGAATTCCTAGACCAAAACCGGGAAGACTATTGGGTGGCTACTTTCGTGGATGTGGTGCGCTACCTCAGGCAGCGCGATGCTGTTTCGCTGGTGCAGACCCAAAGTTCAGAAACCAACTTTGTATTGCAGCTTTCCGATGAACTGGATGATGAAATTTTCAATCAAGCCCTGACTATCCGACGGCTATTGCCTGAAAGTTGGACCGGGATCGTGCAGGTAATCCAGTTGGGAAAACCTTTAAACAGCAGGCAACTGATTTTGGATGGAAAGCAATATGTTGAATTCAATGCAGTGCCCGATAAAGGCGAGATTGAAATTATTCACCTGGGGAACAGGATTAATTAAGCAATTCTTTTAACGTTCGGGGCTTGCATGCAAACGCCGGTATGCTGCCGGAGAAATTCCTGTAATTCGTTTAAATACCTTGGAAAAATGGGGGCGGTCACTAAAACCGCAATCTTCAGCTACCTGCTCAATGGAGACTTGTTGGTGGTGCATCAGCATCACGGCTTTTTCAATTCTTTTCTGCTGAAGAAATTGTTGAAGGCTGGTGCCTGTATTCAGCTTGAAAAGCCGAAGCAAGGAGTTGGTAGCCATTGCAGTGACAGAAGCCAAGCTTTCGTTGCTGATTTTTTCGCTTAAATGCTTGTCAATGTAATCAATCACTTTCATTACCCGGTAATCAAATTTTCTGTTTTTCCATTGTTCAAAGGGGATCTGGTTCACCATTTGAATGATCAGTTGATACAAGATCAGGGTGGTGCTTTGTCCAAAGTGGCTGTTGTCTTTGATCGTGGCCTGTTTGATTTTATCCAGTAATTGCTCAATGGCTGGATCGACATTCAGTTGATAGATGCCGGGTTTTAATTGATCGGCCTGAAAACCCAGGTTGAAATGAATGAAGAGGTGATCGACCATGCCCTGTTCCTTCAAATGGGGCAATTGATCTTCAATGGTCATCCGGCTTCCGTTCAACCTTTCACCCGGCCCTTTTTTTAGTTGGGTTGAAAAAGAAGTATAGGGCGGGATCAAAAAGAGCTGATTGCGCTGGAGTGAATAGTTATTGTCAGAAAACATGATGACTGCTCCCGGCAAACTGTTGTAGTACAAACGCCAGAAAGGAAAGGACAAATTGTTCAGTTCCCATTCTGATAATTTCCAATATCGACAACAGTGCATTTTGATGTTGATGACTGAAAAATGTTGTTGAATGCCTGATGGATCGGATCTTAGGTTGATGTTTTGATTTCCTTCCATTGAAACAATGTTAGAATTTGACACAAATATGGTCATTTTTAAAACAAGCTGATCGGGTTATGTTGACTAATTTTAGGGTTCGAAATTGAACCAAGAACAATATAGACATGAGCCAAGCATTTCAGATCAATCAAAATGCACAGCCGGGAACCATGCATTCGGTGGTGATCGGCGTTTGTGCCACCTGTGATCCCCGTGTTGATGACGGATCGAGAAACCGTACCCGCAACATCGTTGAAACCATTGCCAATCACTTGCAAACCAGTATCAAATTGCCCACCGGTGAAGCCATCAGGGTTGTTTGGTCTCCAAGTTTGATCGAGGCTGAAACCGATGCCGATTTGCTTGCCCGACAGTTTAAGCACGAAGGCGTGAACGTGGTGGTTTGTACACCCGATACCTGGGCTTTTCCTCAGTTGACCCTTATGAGCCTGATGGCCCATTTTCCCAAAGATACACCGCTGAACATCACCTGCGGAAACAGTGCACCCAAACCCGGTGTGGTATTTGCCCATGCCGTGAACGGTGCTTTTGCCCAACAGGGCCGTTTAACGCATTTGAACATTGGTAACTGGGACGATGTTGGCGATCGGCCGGCCATCAGTCAGGCAACGCTCCAAAACCTGGTGGACTGGTGTTATGCTGCTGTGGCTAAAGTTGGATTGAAGGGCCGCCGTGTAGTCTGTTTCGGCCACGATTCCATGGGCATGGAAACAGCCCTGACCCATGTAAACGCCACCCGCGAGACTTTTGGCGTGGAAATCACCCGTTTGGATATGAAGTTATTGTCTGATAAACTGCAGAAAAACGATTACGATAGAGCAGAACTGAAGGTCATGCGTACCTGGTTGGAAACTAAGCTGCAATCCATCGATACTTCTTTGCCCAATGGCAGTGAAAACCTCGACAAATCGCTGGCCTTGTACCTCATTATGCGTGATTTGCTGAACGATTATCATGCAGTTGGCGGCGCTTTTATGAACCAGTTGGAGTGGGGTAGTGATCACCGGGCCATTCCGCAACCCATTTGCGACATGGCCGAATCGCTCTTCAATTCCACCTTCGACCACAATGGCCCCAAAGCGGTGCTTCCCTTTGGCACCGAAGCCGACATGCAGGGAACCCTCACCATGTTGTTCAATACCTGGCTCACCGGTGGAAACCCGCCCTTGTTCATGGATTTCAGAAAAGTTTGGGAACCATTCGAACTGGTGAAGGCTGCCCAATCGCTTGGCATCAAAGTAAAAGGTGATGAGTTGTGGGCCATGAAAGGGATTGTCGACGGGGACAACTCCGGATCGGCCAGTCTGAACTGGGCAGGTTTGCCCGGCGAAAGCATTCAAGAGCTGATGAAGAAAATATCGATGCCTGCTGCCGAATTGTATTACTTCCCCGGTGGCGGTAACAGTGTGCATTTTGTTTCTCCGGGCGGTATTGAAGGAATAGCCAATCGTTTAACTTACAGCCATCTGTCGGGGATGTTTAGTTTGATTTGGGATGAAGCCCAAACGGTTGATTTACCGGCTGAATTGGCTGCTTTTGTTGCCAACAGTTCCAATGTGACCTGGCCCCATAGTTGGATTGTGCCCAAATATGCCAGCATGACCGAATACAAACAATATGCTCCGGCCAACCATTTTCACATGACCTGGGGTTTGAAGCCTTCGGTGCTGCAATACTGGATGGATTTGAGCAATGTTTTATCGGTGGCACCCTGGCAGGCAAGGCCAGCATTCATTGAAGGGCAGGACCGGCCTTTGCCCCTCATGTACCTCATCAACGGAGGCGAAAATGTTACCAAATTGATGAAGGTTCGGAGATAGAAGACCGAAGACCGAAGACCAAAGACCAAAGACCAGACTGAACTATTAACTATTAACTATTAACATTTTCTCAACCTTAACCTTAATCTCAGCCTTAATCTCAACCTCAACCTCAACCTCAACCATAGTACAATGAAACACAACTTTTCCTTATTAGCCATCGACATGGGCGCCGGGAGTATCCGCATAATGCAGTTACTCATTGGTGATGAAGTTAGCTTTAAGGAATGCCATCGTTTTGAAAATCCGATGATCATGGAGAACGGGGCTTTGCGTTGGGATTTGAAGGTCATTTGTGGAGAGTTGGAGCGGGGCTTGCAACTGGTTTTGAATGAAAGCCGGATGCCGGTTGTGAGCATTGGTGTCGATTCATGGGGAGTCGATTTTGTGCTTTTGAACCATGAGGGACAGCCCCTTGAAAACCCGGTTTCCTATCGCGATGAACGTACCAACGGGATGAAGGAGTTGTGGGAGCAAAGCATGAATGGTGAAGAAACTTTTCGAAGAACGGGGATCAATTTCAACATTTTCAATACCCTTTATCAGATTTTGAGTCTCAGTGATCAGGCTAATCTCTCGAACACTAATCGAATTTTGTTCATGGCCGACTACCTGAATTATTATTTGTCGGGCGTGGCTGTCAATGAGCTGACCCTTGCTTCCACTTCACAAATGTTGTCGTGTGTTTATGATTTTTGGGATGCGCACATTTTGGAATCGCTTGGTATCAGGGAGGAAGTGCTAAGCCCTTTGGTATTTGCCGGAAGCATTCTGGGGCCGTTGCAAATGAAAATTCAGACAGATTCGCTTCCAAAACTTATTGCCGTGGCAGGCCACGATACGGCATGCGCCGTGGCAGCCATTCCCTTTGAAACGGACGATGCAGCATTTCTGGCCACCGGCACCTGGTGTATTATGGGCATGTTGTCGGATTACCCACTGATGTCGGACGAAGCATTTCTTTCGGGCATTAGCAACGAGCGCAGTGCTGATGGTCGATTTCGCCCGCTGAAAAACCTGATGGGACTTTGGCTGATTCAGCAGTTACGTAAAGCCTTTGGGAACCGTCACAGCTATGAAGCGATTGATCAAATGGCTGCTGCAAATCCGGTTTCTACCGTTTTAATCGATCCATCCGAAGCGCTGTTTTACAATCCCGAAAACATGCTGCAGGCCTTCGATGCCTTTTTGATAAAAGCAGGCCATCAAGCTTTTCAATCAGAAGCGGCTTATTACCGCTGTGCCTACGACAGCCTGGTAGCATCGTTCAGGAAAAGCATGTTGCTTTTTGAAAAGTTAAGGGGTAAACCTTTTAAGGTCATTCATGTGATTGGTGGTGGGGTTCAGTCGGCCCTGCTGTGTCAACTTATTGCCAATGGGCTTGAACGAGAGGTGATAGCCGGACCTGTTGAGGCTGCTGTTTATGGCAATATGTTGATTCAGTTGAAAACACTGGGAAAACTGGATACAACACTCAAAGAGAAACTCTATGCATCCATGACTTTGCAGAAGTATGCACCGGCTGGGGCTTAGTTTAAAGACGGAAGACGGAAGATGCTCGATGCTGGTTACTCGATACTGGATATTCGATACTCGATACTGGATACTCGATACTGGATACTCGATACTGGATACTGGATACTCGATACTCGATACTGGATACTCGATAGCCTAAGTACTTTCAGTTTCTCAGTTTTTCCCACACTACAAGTCTGAATTCAGGCATAAAACAGAAGTGATTTTTTATTATCTTGGGATTTCAATTTTAAAATCCAGCTTATGAAAAATCATGCTTTTACATTGTCAACCAGTCAATTGATTGATATTGCTCAAAACTTGCAGCATAAAATTGAAAAGGGTTTGGAAGCGGAGGGCAGAGAAATCAAATGTCTGCCAACTTATATTCATCCACCTAAAACAGCGGTGAAAGGCCAGGCCCTGGTACTCGATCTGGGAGGCACCAATTTTAGGGCAGCTTTGATCACGGTGGACGATAAAGTCAGCATCAATCAGGTGGTTGAGGCGAATATTCTGGAGATGAAACAGGAAGGCTTTACCAGGGAACAGCTGTTCGAAGCCCAGTGGGCAGTGATCAGGCAACTGAAACTTCCTGCTGCAGTGCCGGTTGGTTACTGTTTTTCCTATCCGGCTACTTCGCTGTTGAATGGCGATGCCGTACTGGTCAACTGGACCAAAGGGGTGAAAATTGACGGGATGCCTGGCGCGGCTGTTGGTGAACCCTTGCTTGATTTTTTAAACAGGCAGTCCAACACCCGTTTCAGCAAAATTGCCGTGGTCAATGATACCATTACCAGTTTGTTTGCCGGATTGAGTGCTCCCGGTTACGATGCCTACATTGGCTTGATCGTCGGAACAGGTACCAACATGGCTACTTTTTTCCCATCGGCATCCATCCCTAAACTTAACATGTATGCCAAATGGGAAGGCTTAACACCGGTGAACCTTGAATCGGGTAATTTTCATCCGCCCCACCTAACAGCATTTGACGAAACAGTTGATCAAGCTTCGGACAACCCGGGCTTTCAGCGTTTCGAAAAAGCGGTGTCGGGCATGTACCTGGGGAAAGTATTCAAAGCTTATTTTTCAGGAATAGACTTTGGTGAACATTTCGATGCTGCAAATTTGAGCCGGATCATGAACCAGGCACAAGATCATCCTGCTGAGCAGGTGGAAGTTGCTTATCAGATTTATGAACGTTCGGCCAGGCTTGTGGCAGCATCAGTGGCCGGTGTTGTGTTGGCACAATTGGACGTTCATCAGCCAGTTAAGCGGGTACAGGTGCTGGCCGAAGGCAGTTTGTTCTGGAGCCGGATTGCCCCCCTTCAAACATCGTATGCCGAAATTGTACAGGCTGGCCTGAGAGAACTCCTTGAGGCCATGGACATCCCGCCGTTTGAAGTGTCTGTGAATTCTTTGAAGAATGCGAACCTGATGGGTGCAGCAATATCCGTGCTTTCCTGAATCACTCATGTGATGAAGGCTGATTTCAACATTCAGTTTTCCGGTACAATGAAAAATGTGCCAGAATGTACAATGAAAGCGTCAGTTTGTATATTGATGTTTCCTCTTTATCAGGCTATTTTTGAAAAAATCTTATCATTTCAACTGATCAAAAAGAGTAAATGTATTTTCACTAAGATAACAAAACTACAATGAACGTTTTACTTGGCATTCTCTATCATTCGATTGGCGGTGTGGCTTCAGGAAGTTTTTACATGCCCTACAACAAAGTGAAAAAATGGGCCTGGGAAAGTTACTGGATCATTGGTGGCTTGTTTTCATGGCTCATAGTGCCCCCCCTGGCTGCCTACCTCACGGTACCCGGTTTTGCTTCCATCATTGCATCGGCTTCGGGTCAGATACTCTTTTTCACCTACCTGATGGGTTTGTTATGGGGTTTTGGCGGACTAACCTACGGTTTGGGTGTCCGCTACCTGGGCATGTCGCTTGGCAATTCGGTGGTGTTGGGGTTTTGTGCTGCTTTTGGTGCCATTGTGCCTTCAATTTATTACAGCCTCAAGCCTACAGCAGGGAAAACCTCTTTTACCGATATGATGGCCTCAACCGGTGGACAACTTGTTTTGCTGGGGGTACTGGTTTGTATCGTGGGAATATCTATTTCTGGCAAGGCTGGTATGATGAAGGAAAAAGAACTTTCTGAAGAAGAGCGCAAAGCAAGTGTGGCTGAGTTTAGCCTTGTTAAGGGACTCATCATTGCCATCTTTTCAGGAATCATGAGTGCTTTTTTCAATTTCGGGATCGAAGCCGGAAAACCCATGGCCGATGAGGCCGTTGCTCAGGGTCTTAACCCTTTGTTTCAAAACAATGTGGCTTTCGTGGTGATTTTATGGGGCGGTTTGACCACCAATGTGATATGGACGGCCATTTTGAGCTTGAAAAACAAAACCTATGGAGATTTCGTCAACAAGAAAACCCCCCTGCTAAACAATTATACCTTTGCAGCCATGGCGGGAACTATCTGGTTTCTACAGTTTTTCTTTTACGGAATGGGCGAAAGTAAACTGGGCAATGGTGCCAGCTCATGGATTTTGCACATGTCCACCATCATCCTGACAGCCAACATGTGGGGCATCTACCGCAAAGAATGGAAAGGCACTTCAAAAAGCACAAAAATCACTTTTGTACTAGGGATACTGGTGATCATTGCTTCGGTATTTTTAGTGGGAATAGGAAACACCATATCATGAGAAAATTGTTTATAACTGGAATATCAGGGTTGGTATAAAAAATTTATAGTTCATTATTATTAAGTGGGCACTTAGCCTTACCTTTCATGCAATATCGTTTTTATTGATTCATAACCGTCACAATATGAAACTCCGAAATTCAATTGTTTGCTTGTTGCCCTTTGTGGCCTTGTTCCTTTTTGCCCTGCAAACACAGGCAAAAACCACAGTACACAGCTTGCGCTGCGAATATCATGAAAATCCCGTCGGGATTGGTGAGGAACATCCCCGCCTGAGCTGGAAACTGCTCAGCGATGTACCCCATACCTTGCAAACCGCATACGAAATTCGTACTGCATTAAGCGAGAAAGACCTGCAAAAAGGCAAAAACCTGCACTGGAGCAGTGGAAAAGTAGATGCTTCCTCTTCGGTCAATGTTGAATACCAAGGACCTGCCTTGCAATCGGGTCAAAGAATTTACTGGCAGGT
>JAFGVJ010000054.1 GCA_016938055.1 Prolixibacteraceae bacterium | reverse complement strand
GAGCCAATGCAGATTTCTTCGCTGCCGTCTTCGGTACGCCAAATGGGGAGCGGTGTTCCCCAGTAGCGCGAGCGCGACAGGTTCCAGTCCACCAGGTTTTCGAGCCAGTTGCCAAAACGACCTGTTCCGGTGCTGGCCGGTTTCCAGTTGATGGTATTGTTCAAGGCAATCATCCGGTCTTTCACGGCCGTGGTTTTGATGAACCACGAGTCGAGCGGATAGTACAAAATGGGCTTATCGGTACGCCAGCAGTGCGGGTAGTTATGCTCGTGTTTTTCAACCCTGAAGGCCTTGTTGTCTTTCTTCAGCATCACCGAAAGGTCGATGTCCAGAGAAGCATCGGTTTCGGTCAAGGTTTCGTCGTAAGCATTTTTCACGTAACGGCCTGCAAAGTCGCGATACACTTCTTCGTTCACGTATTCTTTGGCCCAGTCTTCGTCCAAATCTTCAATGTGGTAGAATTTTCCGGTGCGATCCACCATGGCCTGGCGCTTTCCTTCTTTGTCGACCATGATGAGCGGCACGATGCCGGCTTGTTTGGCCACACGGTCGTCGTCGGCACCAAAGGTTGGCGCGATGTGAACGATACCGGTACCATCATCGGTGGTAACGTAGTCGCCCGGAATGACGCGGAAGGCATCGCCGGCAGGTTTCACAAAGGGGATCAGCTGTTCGTAGTTGATGCCTACCAGCTGTGTGCCGGTGTATTCACCCAAAATTTTGAAAGGGATGGCCTTGGCCCCTGCTTCGTAGGCCTCCAGTTCCAGTTCGGCATTTTTCGGGTTGAAGTGATTGTTGATCAAATCTTTGGCCAGAATCACCGTGATGGGGATTCCGGTGTAGGGGTTGTACGAGCGCACTTTCACGTAGGTGATTTTGGGTCCCACGCAAAGGGCGGTGTTCGATGGCAGCGTCCAGGGCGTGGTGGTCCAGGCCAGGAAGTACAGATCGGTATCGATTCCTTCGAAAAGGAATTCCGATTGCTCGTCGCGCACCACTTTAAACTGGGCGGTGGCGGTGGTGTCTTTCACATCGCGGTAGCAACCCGGCTGGTTAAGCTCGTGCGAGCTCAATCCGGTTCCTGCGGCAGGCGAGTAGGGCTGAATGGTGTAGCCTTTGTACAGCAAGCCCTTGTTGTACATCTGTTTCAGTAACCACCAGAGGGTTTCCATGTAACGGCTGTCGTAGGTAATGTACGGGTCGTCCATGTTCACCCAGTAGCCCATTTGACGGGTGAGTTCTTCCCACTCGCGGGTATATTTCATCACCTCCTTTTTACAGGCGGCGTTGTATTCGGCAACGGTAATGGTTTTGCCAATGGCTTCTTTGGTAATGCCCAGCATTTTTTCAACGCCCAGCTCCACGGGCAGGCCGTGGGTGTCCCATCCGGCTTTGCGTTTTACCAAAAAGCCCTGCATGGTTTTGTAGCGGCAGAAAATATCCTTAATGGCGCGTGCCATCACGTGGTGGATGCCCGGCATTCCATTGGCACTTGGCGGTCCTTCATAAAAAACAAAGGTCGGTTTGCCCTCACGGGTACTCATGCTTTGATGAAAGGTGTCGTCGGCCTCCCAGCGGGCACGGATATCTTTGTTGATCTGCGATAAATCGAACTGTTTGTATTCTGCAAATTTCTTACTCATAATGCGCAAAGTGCCTGATTTTTAAAAAAGTCTACAAATATATAAAAACTCATTAGTGTATGGGCATTTGGGTTTTAGAAAATGGACAGTTTAATATTTGTTAAAGGTTGAAGACCAAACATCGGCTGATGGTAAATGTTTTTCAATACTTTTTGAATGATCATAATTTTTATATACTATTTTTGATTGAACCATCAGCTAAAAACCTAACCAAGACCAACCAACATGAAATTTTTGACCCTACTAATTTTTCTCCTTACAGGTGTTTCGTTGTTTGCACAGAAAATCAACCATAACAATCCCGATGAGTATAAGCATTTGCCAAAGGGTTCGGTGGTGTACAAATTAATGGATGGCGATTCGGTAAGCCATACCCGCATTGAACTGCCTGACTCATTGAAGCGGTACATTATTGAATTTACCGAACCGGCATTGTATGCACAAACAGTAAATTCAAATTTGAAATCTGCTCAATTGCTTGAAGAAAAACTACAAACAATTGACCGGCAACATGAACAGTTTGAGCATGATTTGAATCAAATGTTTAACCGGGGCAACGGGAATTTAAAATCACAATCGACTGAAAAAAAAGTACTTTCCCAAAGTTACCGCAAAGTATTCAATGGCGTTGCGATCCAAGTCAATTCAATGGTAATTGAAGAATTGAAAAGGAAGCCTTACGTTAAAAAGGTTTATTCCGACAAGCTGGTTCAAGCAATCGACGACGAAAGCAACCAGGTGATTAAAGCCGATTCGGTCCGACAGCAATATGGGGTTACCGGTAAAGGTGTGGTCATAGGGATTATTGATACGGGTATTGATTACAACCATCCTGATTTATCGAACGGGAAAGTGATTGGCGGTTATGATTTTGTGAACGAAGATGACGATCCCATGGATGATCACGGACATGGCACCCATTGTGCCGGTATCGCCGCGGCCAATGGTCCGGGCCTGACCGGGGTTGCGCCCGATGCAAAATTAATGGCCGTAAAGGTGTTGGATGAATGGGGTAATGGATGGGATTCGGATATTATTGCCGGGATTGAGTATGCAGTTGATCCTGACGGAAACCCTGCAACTGATGATGGGGCAGACATTATCAGCATGAGCCTGGGAGGGTCAGGTAACCCTGATGATCCCATGTCTGCAGCCGTGGATAATGCTTTTAATAAAGGGGTGCTTAGCATCGTAGCCGCTGGAAATAATGGTGCATTTTTTAGCATTGGTTCACCAGGTTGTGCAAAGGAGGCATTAACTGTTGGAGCCTCTGATAATATTGGAGAAAGGGCTTTTTTTAGTTCAGCTGGTCCGGTAATGATGTCGTATGCGCTGAAACCCAATGTGCTTGCTCCCGGAGTTGACATTTATTCTTCAGTGCCGGGAGGTAATTATGAAAGTTGGAATGGAACGTCAATGGCTACACCACATGTAGCTGGTGCTGCAGCATTGTTAAAAGAGTTCCATCTTTCGTGGGATGCAAAAATGCTGCGCTCCTCAATTATTCACACAGCCGCATATAATAGCGAATATTTGGTCTGGCATCAAGGCAATGGATGTGTTGATTTGATGAAGGCAGCCCAATGTGTCAGTTTTGTTTCAAAGTCGTCATGTGATTTTGGAATAATCCCAATCGAAGAAGAAATGGTGAGTTTAAAAGATTCCTTCTTTGTGAAAAATCAATATCAGACAAACTTAAATTATCATGTTCAATATAACCGTGAACCTCCGTTTGGTCTGGCTAGAAATATACTGCCATCAACTTTTACCCTGGCTCCTGGTGACAGTCAGCTGGTTGTTATCACTTTACAGATAGAAAACAGTAAACTTGCTTTCTCCGATAATGCTGTTAAAAGCTACAGCGGAGAAATTCTTATAGATGACGCCATTCAACCTTTAAGTATACATTACACGTTTATCAAAAGTTATTACGTAAAGTTAACCTTCGATTTTGATCCCTGGTTGGTTTTAATACATGATGGGAAATCTTTTTCCAAAGAGTTTTTTCCTGACAGCCGAACTTACATAGTCTTAGTTGATTCCGGATTATACGATGTGTTAAGTTTTGATACTGAATGTTATATTGTTAAGGAGAACGTGCCGGTATATGAATCTGTTAACTTGAATTTCTCCAGGTCTGAAGCAAATAATAGGGTGAAGATAGAGGGCATTGACCCATATGGACAACCTGTTAAATTATGGGATAACGGAGCTGAAATGCTATATAGAAAAAGCACCAACACCAGATTGGCTGTTTCAACATTTAAAATGCGATACTGGGATGGAAAAACCGATATGCCGGTTTATAAATATTTCTCCGATTTCTCCGATAAATATCGTTTCGAAGTTGCACCAACTGTGCACCAGGAAGCCAATCCTGAACGCAAAAGGTATAACATTCCCTATTTGATTAACAATGGATTGTATGGTGATACCATCCTTGTCAATCAGTCGGATAATTTTGTAACAATGAATTTTACCTACCATAATATTGATGAGTCAAACGATTCAGTATATTATGACGATGAGGACTACAACGGAGGTTATGGACTTGTTTATATTTTTAACAATTTCAATGTACTCGATAATGTGCTTACCTCACCTTATCGGCGTGTTGCTTATTATGTTCCTTCTCCAGACAGGGACTATCGTGTATGTAGCCGGTTTGGAAACTGTCTGTTCAAGTACAATGGGAATGGTATTCTTGACCCATGGACCGATACTCTGCTGTTTAAATCAACCGATCAAAACCGTTGTTTTTGGGATAATGGCAAGATCAAACTTGTGACATCTGAAGATGGATTTGAAAAGGAAGTTGGAAAATTCATTGACATTGACTTTAATATGAGTCCAAAGATCTGTAAATCACCGATCAATTTGGATTTTAATCAATATGCAAACACTCTTTACAAAAGGGATAAACATTTTTCAGGCAGTGATTTTGGCATTGTACCAGCACCGTTTAAAGTAGAGCTCTTTAAGGAGAACCAACTGGTGTCGACCGATTCGCTTATGAACGACATTTACACTTATTACAATGAAAAGTTTATTATTCCATATGATGCATACACCAATTATAAGTTGCGAATCGAAAGCCCGATGTATAGCATTCAAGGTAAAGTGGGGCGTTCATACGCAACCTTTTACTACAATCGCAATGAATACATTTATACGTCGGATCTTTTGCCACGCTTATTAAATTTTGGCTTGGAAAGT
>JAFGVJ010000328.1 GCA_016938055.1 Prolixibacteraceae bacterium | reverse complement strand
CCCATACCCATCCCGGAGATTCGGTTAATAATCAGGTGTATTACATCCGCGATTTACCCTCTAAAGACAAGGGTAAACTCAAAATAAATATTTCAGGTGTGCCTGAAGGAACTTATTCGCTCGAAGTATATAAAGTTGGTTATAGAGTCAACGATGCCTATACAACTTACTACGATTTGGGCAGGCCAAAACAACTGACCAAAAAGCAGGTTGAGCAAATCAAGAAGATCAATAGCGGAGCACCCATTTCTGGTGAAATCATAAAAGTGAAAGCCGATGGTGTCTTTACAAAAGAACTTAACTTGCGCGAGAACGATGTGTATTTTTTAAATCTTATTAAACTATAAAAATGATGCTGCAAAAGATTAGTTATTTATTTTTCCTTCTATTATTACTGTGTTTCAATATTAACGCAACAAAAGCTCAGGATGTCACCATTACCGTTAATGCCAATCAGGATAAAAAGGCTGTTTCACCATACATCTATGGTTTGAACAACAGTTTCGATAAACCTGCACAGTTTTACAGCGATGCCGGTGTACACTTTTCGCGCATGAACGGTGGTAACAATGCGACCAAATACAACTGGCGAAAAAAGATCTCGAGCCACCCCGATTGGTACAACAATGTTTATGGTAACGATTGGGATAAAAATGCCATGAACATTTCATCAAACCATCCCGATATGCAGGGAATGTTTGCATTTCAGTTATTGGGTAGGGTTGCTTCAAGTAACGCTTATAATTTTAACGATTGGGCTTTCAATCAATCACAATATTGGGAAGGACACGGGCAAAATCTTGCTGGTGGCGGAACACCAAACACCACTGGAGTTACTCCGGGTAAAGCTGCGGTTGAAGGCGATATTGAACTCTATACTGAAGAATGGCCGGCCGACTCAACTGTTGGGATCCTGAAACATTGGTTTGGAACCGAAGGTTTGGGTTTGAATAAAGAACAGTTCTTATACTGGAGCATGGATAACGAAGCCGATGTTTGGGACGGTACACACGATGATGTGATGAAAGACGGGCTGTTGCCTGCTTCCGAATTTATGGATAACTATATTGAAGTGGCCAAAAAAGCCCGTGCCTTATTTCCCGACATCAAAATTTGTGGCCCGGTCACCACCAGCGAATGGCAATGGTACAAATGGGGTAAAGAGAGCATCAGGGTTGATGGCAAATACTATACCTGGTTCGAATATTTCATTAAGCGCTGCGCCGATGAGGAAAAAGCTTCAGGGATCAGGGTACTGGATGTGTTCGACATTCACCATTATCCTTATGCTCCTGCCGATGCCGATGCCCTTCAGAATCACCGTATTTTCTACGACAAGGATTACAATTATCCTGGTGCCAATGGCTTGTATACCATCGATGGAGGATGGAATACTGCATCCAAAAAAGAATACATTTTTACCCGGATCGAAGATTGGTTAGATAAACATTACGGCAAGGGTCACGGAATAACACTTGCTCTTAGTGAATGGAGCCCGGGTCCTAACGAGCCTAACCTGGCTTCAGTTATCTATTCCACCCACCTGGGATTGTTTGCCAACCATGGGGTCGAATTCTTTTCTCCCTGGAGCTGGTTTACAGGTATGTGGGAATCCTTACACCTGTTCAGCCGGTATGCCAAAGGGTTTAGCGTTTCGAGCATCTCATCGCTCGAGAACACCGTTTCGGCTTACACCACTGTCAATGAAAATTCCGACTCAACAACCATCATCATTGTGAACCGCGACCAAAGTGCTGCTCGCAATGTAACTGTTAACCTCAACGGACTTTCAGCAGTTGACGGAAGCTACAAAACCTTGCAGTTATCGTCGTTACCAGCCTCCGAAACGTTTAAATCGCATACCAATAACGCACTGAAAGAAAGCTCGGTGGCTGTAAGTTCAAATTCATTTACCATCAATGTTCCAAAACTTTCAACCACGGCTGTTTTGTTGGTATCAACACCAACAACAAGTGTTGATATACATAAAAATAGGGCTGATGATATAAGCATCTACCCAAATCCTGTTGAAAATGAACTGTACATCAACATGGGCTCATCCCTTGCCGAACCCACACAAATCACCGTGTTCGACCAGCAAGGAAGAAAAATTAAGGTTATCGATACGCAATTTGATGGCAGTTCAGACATCAAGGTCGATTTAACGTCGCTGCATCAAGGTTATTACTTTCTTACGGTGCGGAACAACAAAAACATCACAACAAAGAGTTTTGTCGTGAAAAGATAACCCTGTGTCTCTCTGTGGAAATCTCCGTGATCCTCTGTGTAATGGATAAAAATACATACACGGAGTGCCACAGAGAAGGCACAGAGTAAACACAGAGATAAAGCAGAATGAATGATGAAGCTTTGCCTTCAGAATAGAAAAAAGAAGCATAATGAATAGGAAAAATTTAGTGTTGTTGATGATGCTTTTGGTGACCATTGTGGGCAACGCCGTTGGCCAAAGGACCTACCAAAACCCGGTAATCACAGGCATGAACCCCGACCCGAGCATTTGCCGCGCGGGCGACGATTATTACCTGGTTACTTCTACCTTTGAGTATTATCCGGGGGTTCCGGTATATCACAGCAAGGACCTGGTCAACTGGAAACACATTGGCCATGCCCTGCACACCCCAAAAAATTGTCCCTTGGGTGGCGCTTATTCTTCGGGCGGCAATTATGCCCCGGCCATCCGCTACAACGATGGTATTTTTTACGTAACATGCACCAATTATGGAGGCCAAGGCTCGCAAGGGGCCTTCTATGTTACTGCCACAAACCCAGCGGGCCCTTGGTCCGATCCTGTATGGGTGGGCAACTGGAACGTTGACCCTTCCATCATGTTCGCCAACGACAGCATGTACTGGGTAAGCCCCGACAACAAAGGCAGTTTCATGGTGGGGACTTTCGATCCCGTTAAAAAAGAATTCATTACACCATTGAGATTGATCGCAGCAGGTTTGGGCGGTTCATCGCCCGAAGGACCACACATGTACAAGATCAACGATTACTACTATTTGATGTCGGCTGAGGGCGGCACCGGTTACGAGCACCGCGAAGTAATTCAACGCAGCAAATCGCCATACGGGCCCTATGAGCCAAGCCCTTACAATCCGGTTATTTCGAACATGAACAAACCCGAAAGTCCTTTTCATGCCATAGGTCATGCCGATCTGCTTCAATTGCCCGATGGCAGCTGGTGGATTTTCACCCTGGGCATCAGACCCAAAGGGGGGAAATACCATCACCTGGGCCGTGAAACCTTTTTAGCACCCCTCCGCTGGACCGATGATGGCTGGCCCATTGGTGGCGATAATGGCAATATGCTTGAAGAATTTCCAACCCCGAACCTTCCCGAACATCAATGGGAAAAAAACCCCGTACGCGACGATTTCAACAGCGAGAAACTCGGTTTGCAATGGAATTTTCTACGCAACCCTTATGAGGCCGACTGGTCGCTGACCGATAAACCAGGCTTCCTGAGGTTGAATGGATCAAAAGTAAGCCTTACCGACAGGGATTCACCGGCTTTTGTTGGTAGGCGCCAGGCCCATTTCAACATGGTGGCCTCCACCAAAGTGAGTTTTATTCCCGTGGCTGAAAACGAGGAAGCCGGCTTGGTGGTACGAGGCAACGACGAAAACAATTTTAGCCTGTACCTCTCCATGCATGAAGGGGAAAGGGTGGTCACCTTGAGAAAAACGCTTAAAAACAAAGAAGCAGAATTATCAAGGCTTGCTGTCCCAAAAGGCGATGTAGTACTGCGCATCAGTGCCACCGATCTTGAATACAAATTCTGGGCACAACCCAAAGGAAAAAAAGCCATGTTGGTTGGTACAGCTGCCACCAAAGACATTTCGACAGAAAAAATCAGTGGTTTTATTGGTGCCTACATTGGCATGTATGCCTCGGGCAATGGCAAAGCCAACACCAACCCGGCCGATTTCCATTGGTTTGACTATGAAGAAGCTTCGAAGCAAAATTAGTCTGAGAATTAATAATGAGATAAATTATTATGTTTAAGTTTAGGTAATAGAAAAAAAGACTGTTGGACATGTTGAAACGCAGAGAAGACAGTCTTTTTATTTAAAATGAGTATGAAAAAAAAGGTAAAATACATCATTCATGCAATCCTGTTCACCTTCTTACTGGGAACTATTGTGAATGCACAAGCACAAGTTTTATACGTTGGCGCCAACTACCATCCGCACGACGATAAAAACATCGACAAAATCAACACCGACATCCAATTGATGAAGGAAGCCGGCTTGAATGTTGTCCGGCTGGGACACCTGGCCTGGGACAGTTATGAACCAACCGATGGGGTATTCGACTTTGAGTGGTTCGACGAAGTAATGGATTTATTGGATGAAGCAGGCATTAAGGTCATTCTCGACATTGCCATCCGTCCTGCCCCCATTTGGCTGCACCAGAAATTTCCTTCCATCGATGTGGTGGATGCCAACGGGAACAAGCAATATCCCAATCACCGCTACATGGACGATGTGGGCGACCCCAATTATCAGCAATATGCCTTGCGCTTTACCGATGCCATTTCGAAACGTTATGCCAATCACCCGGCTTTGCTGGCTTTTGGTATTGACAACGAATCGGGCGACGGTCCAATATCTTATTCCGAAACTGTTCGCCTGCGGTTTGTTGAGTGGTTAAAGGCAAAATATTCCAACCTCGATAATTTGAACAATGCCTGGGCTACACACCGTTGGTCGCGTGG
>JAFGVJ010000327.1 GCA_016938055.1 Prolixibacteraceae bacterium | reverse complement strand
GAAGGGATCTGCTCCTTCAAAAAAAGAAGACAGGTGAGTGATAGCTGCTGGCAATGTGTCAAGAATTTCAACTTCCAAAGTTTCAGCCAGCAGGTACTCATCATCGGATAACTGCTGCACGGGCATCAATTCCGGTAGTTCTCCAACAACCTTGGTATCAAAAAAAGATCGATGCTTATAAAGCTCTGTGATCAGTAAGATCATTAAAATGAACAAAAATATCCGGATAGGCTTCATGCATCAAAGTTTCGCCTAATTTACAAAAACCAACGAATGCTTAAAAATACACGTTGCATACAGAAATGTCACAGGGATTTTATAATTTTCGCAGTTATTCAAAAATGGGGAAATGAAGGGAAACCAACAATGGCTGGTGGTGTTAAATCCAAATGCCGGTGGATGTCAAGCAATTAAAGAATGGCCTTCCATTCTAAACGAACTGATCAAACAGAATTTTCAGTTCGAAATGGTGCAAACCGAATACCAGGGACATGCCGTTGAACTGGTCATTTCAAAAATAGAAGAAGGTTACCGGAAGATCATTGCCATTGGTGGCGATGGCACCTTGCACGAAGTGGTGAACGGCATCATGCAGCAAACTTTGGTACCGGCTACAGAAATCCTGCTAGCCATGATTTCCATGGGAACAGGCAACGACTGGATCAAAACCCACATGATTTCCAACAATTATAAAGAAGCCATTCAGCAAATTAAAAACGGCAATACTATTTTACAGGATGTTGGAAAAATCATTTACATCGAAGAAGGAACAACCCATCAAACCCGCTTTTTCATCAATTCGGTGGGCATAGGTTTCGACGCCAGTGTGGTTAAGAACATTCTACCCAAAAAACTCAGTGGAAAGTCGAGAAAAAGTGATTACATCAATGGGCTGATCAAGTCCCTTTTTTCGCATAAAAATGTTCAAAGCCTGATTTATCTCGATAACGAAATCATCGATACCAAGATTTACAATCTCACCATCGGTGTTTGCCAATACAAGGGTGGAGGATTTAAATTGTTACCCAATGCAATTCCCGACGATGGTATGCTCGATGTAACCCTGGCCTGTAAAATCTCTAAACGCAAGTTGCTGGTGAGCCTCCCCAAAATTTTTGGCGGCAAAGTTGATAAGATCAAATATTTCAATTTCTATCAGGTACAAAACCTCCGGCTCGACATGGTCGATCCCATTTGTACCGAAGCCGACGGTGAATACCTGGGAAGTTTTCCATTGCAAGTCAGTGTAATTCCCAATCAGTTAAGATTGATTTCGGCTTACAAACGACTCTAAATCAGTTAGGCTACAAACCCAACGAATCAGGATCGAAAGCGGCAACCATTGCGCTTACCGCTTCATAATCGGCAGCCTGCATCAATTGCTGTCGTAAGGCTGAAGCATCCCTGAACCCCGAAGTGTAAATTTTAAAAAAACGCTTCAGAATATTAAAATTTTTGCTTTTACCATAGGTGGCATAGAACAACAGGGCATGTTCCAGGAGTAGTTTCAGCCTTTCATCCTGTTCACGCGCTTGCTGATCGGCTGAAAAGAACCAGGGATTGTGAAAAATTCCCCGGCCAATCATGACTCCGTCGAGGCCATACACTTCGGTTTTCTGAACACCTTCATCGTAACTCATTACATCGCCATTTCCCAAAAAAACAACTTCGGGCTGAAGAGCATCCCGCAAGCGGGCTCCTCGGGCAATTTCCTCCCAACTGGCCAGGCCGTCCGATTGTTGTTTTTGCGTTCTGCCGTGCAGGATGATGGCTGCTGGCTTTACTTCCAGTAAACTGGCCATCCAGCTTTCGGTAACATGTTTCGACAAACCTGTCCGTGTTTTTACGCTTACCGGTAAATGGGTGGCTTCTTTCGATGCCAGTACAATTTCCTGAGCCAGCGAGGGCTTGCCAATCAATGCCGAACAACAACCGTTCTTCACCACATTCTTTACCGGACAACCCATGTTGATGTCAATGCCATCGAACTGGCCCGATTCTGAAATTTCCCGGGTAATTTTGTGAAAGATTTCAGGATTATTTCCCCAAATCTGGGCCACCAGTTTGATGCCAGTTTTATGGAGGAGTGCCCTTTCGGAGGGATTCACCATCAACCTTTCCCCCACCCTGATTTTGCCTGTTGGATGATTCATTCCATCCACGTTGGTGAATTCGGTATAAAGCACCTTCAGTCGATGAGGACTGCTTACACGCATGACAATTTCCCTGAAAACCGTATCGGTCACATCTTCCATGGGTGCCAGGGCAAAAAGGGGTTTGGGCAAATCCTTCCAGAAATTATTCATCATTCAAGGTCCAACATTAAAAAACGGTTGAATGCTGCTGTCATTGAGGGCTTGCTTCATGATCAAGACTATTATGAACAAGGGTTAAGCCGGCATTCTTAAGTTTCAGTTCGGGACGAAGCCGGCTACGAAAAATCTTCGATTGTGAATATTTCTCGCGCAAGATACGCCTGTATTCAGCCTTCATTTCCCCGGGCGATGCCAGTATGGTTTTACATTCGTCTGAGCAGCAGGCATTGTATTGAAGGGCACATTGCCGGCATTGTATAAACAGCAGGTGACAATCGTTGTTGGCACAATTGGTATGAGTATCGCACGGAGCACCACACTGGTGACAACGAGCAATGATCTCTTCACTGATGCGTTCCCCCAGCCTTTCATCAAAAACAAAATTCTTTCCGATAAAACGAGAAGGTAATGGTGATTTCTTGATTTGCTGTGCGTATTCAATGATCCCCCCATACAACTGGTTTACATCGGTAAATCCTTTGTGCCGCAAATAGGCACTGGCTTTTTCGCAGCGAATTCCTCCGGTACAATAAAGCAATATTTTTTGATCTTTTTGATTTTGAAGAGCATCTTCAACCAGCCTGATCTCATCCCTGAACGTATCTGCATCGGGACAAAATGCTCCTTCGAAATGACCTACCTCACTTTCGTAATGGTTACGCATGTCCACCACAATGGTATTAGGTTGAGCTGCCAGATCATGAAATTCAAGTGCTTCGAGGTGCCGACCCACGTTGGTCACATCATATTCATGATCGTTCAATCCATCGGCCACCAATTTTGGCCGCACCTTGATGGTGAGTTTGTAAAACGATTTGCCATCGTCTTCGACCGCAAACTTTATGGGAATATCCTGAAAAATTGTCCACTGTTCAAGGCTTTTTTGAAAGGCTTCCCAATGATGCTCCGGAACGCTCATTTGGGCATTGATCCCTTCGCGGGCAACATAGATTCT
>JAFGVJ010000326.1 GCA_016938055.1 Prolixibacteraceae bacterium | reverse complement strand
GGAAATATTTTTTGTAGTACATTTCGTTTTTTCAGTGGCCTGCCCAAGAGGGTGTTTAAGTTATTTTCAGCTGCCAGGTTTCGGTCCCAAAGTTCAATGGCTTTTTCGTAACAATGAATGGCTTCCTGATATTTTTCCCGGTGTCGCATGATGATCCCCAGATTTGTATAAGCTACCGATAAGCGCCTGGGCGTTTCAAACTGGGCTTCTTTGATCTCTTTGACCCTCTTTGTTGAAAATCTTCCTTTATCTTTTTCAGCATAGTTTCCAAGACCGTCCAAAAAGCTTTTTCCCACTTCAGCACTTATTGCATTCTGATCAAGGTTTGAATAGAAAGTAAGCCATCTTTCGTAGATTTCAATGCTTTTCATTACTTCGTTTTCACTGAGCGTTAGTAAGGTATCTTTTGAAAGGGTGGTGATTCCATCCAGGCTTAAACTGTTGTTGTCAAAATAGATGGCCATCGATAAATAAGTTGCAGCCCTGTTGTTTTTCAATACTCCAACTTCGAAAGACTGGCTGTAATAAGCTATGTGGCTATAAATGGATTCGATGGAATCGAGTAATTGAAAAATTGCTTTAAAATTGTTCGACTGGGTGAATTGATCATATTGACTGTACAACTCCCTCGCCTCTTTGATTCTGGGATCAACAGAATTGTTCTGATAGTTATAATATAAGTTGGCTATTCCAAAACCAATTAAAACAAGAGCACCCATCATAAACATGAGTGCTCTTTTTGGATGATTGAAAATTTGCATTTAATTCAAATTTGTATTGGTCGGTAAGTTAATGATAAACTGATCAATGATCGGCTTTATTAACTGTGAACTTTTTCGATCAGGAATTTACGAATTTCAATGGGTGTTTCAGCAGTCAGTTTGGAAACAACAATGTTGGCCAGTATGGCCAGCGGTGCTCCCAGCCATGCAAAATACCAGGCTCCGAGATAATAACTGATGAATTCATGGAATGGAAGAACCACACCTTGAGTCCCGGCTACAAAATAGGTGATGGAAACGATCGAAACAAGCCCTCCGACAATAATGCCAGCCATGGCACCTTTTCGATTCGATCCGCTCCACCATATTCCCAAAAGGAACAAGGGGAAGATGGTGCAACCTGCCAGTGAGAAAGCTACAGCAACCAACTGAGCGATGAGTCCCAATTGTAACAAAGCAATCATGGTGACAATAATTGCCATCAGAATGGTCCCTGTTCGAGCCATAATCAGCTGAGTTCTTGGCGATGATTTCGGGTTGATGACATTGACATACAGGTCGTGCGAAAATGCTGAAGCACCTGCTACCAATAAGCCTGATACGGTAGAAAATGCAGCTGATACTCCTCCTGCAGCCAGTAAGCCAATGATTAAAGGATGTACATTCCCCAATTGGGCCGTGTACACAACAATGGCATCTTTCGAAAGTGTACCAATCTCGGGATTGGCAGACAGAATTTTCCCAAATGCAGAATAGACGGGAGCACTCCAGTAAAGAAGGCAAATAAAGAACAGGCCCCAAACAACCGACCAACGCGCATCACTTGCTTTGGGTACCACATAGAAACGTTGAATCACATGGGGTAAGCCGGCTGTTCCAATCATCAGCGAAAAGGCAATGGCCACCCACTGGAAGAAAGTATTGCCCGAAGCGATATCCCATGGCATGGAATATTCGGGAGAGGCAGTAATGGCAAATTCATGCCCCATGGTATTGAACAATGTCGAAACTTCAGCGACGGGAATTCCGTTGGTGATATCTGAAACAACCGATCCGTATCCGATTTGAGGGATGATCCAGAAATAGTCAAACTTGTAGGTCAGGATAAAAAGAGGAAGCAGGAAGGAAACAATGATGATCACATATTGTATCTGCATATTTTTTGTAACACCCAGCATTCCGGAAATAAGCGTGTAAGCCAACACTACCGCTCCACCAATGATGACTGACCACATATAATTCAGGCCCAATATCCACTTGAACATAAGCCCGATTCCGGCAAATTGTCCAACACAATACGAGATTGAAATCAGAATGGCGATAATGGCGCCAATTGCACGCAGGGACTGTGAGTAGTATCGATCACCAATAAAATCGGCAGCTGTGTATTTACCATATTTTCGAATTTGACCGGCCATTAAAATCAGGAGGAGAACATATCCGCCGGTCCAGCCAACCACATAGGCCAAGCCATGATAACCCGAGCCGTACATGAGCGCAGCCATGCCCAAAAAAGAAGCGGCACTCATCCAGTTTGATGCAATGGCCATTCCTGAACCAACCCTTGAAATACTGCGGCCGGCAGCATAATAATCGGCCGTGTCTTTCGCCCGGAATACTACACCTACCAAAACAAAAACACAAAGAATGCTAATCAGGATAATGGCCGGGCCAACTTTGAATCCGCCCTCAAGTTCTGTTGCCACCGAAGCAGCTTTTAGTACTCCTGGTAATCCTAATATAATGAGAGGAAGTATTATTTTCTTCATAACGTTAAATGTTCAATTTGGTTTTGGTTAATCTGTTAGTCCGATTTTTTTGTTGTAGGCATCAATCCTGTAACAATACAGCAGGCATAATCCAATGAAAAGGATGAGCAGGAATACAGCCGTATAGAAATAATGAAAGGGAAATCCCAGCAATGTGATATCGGTAAGTATTGACCGATTGTGGATGGTATACTTTGACATGCATTTTTCAACAACAGCTTTGTTTTCGTCTGAAAATACTTCCATTCCCGAAATCTTCAGTTCAAGAGGCAGAATTTTGACTAACACATCATTGGGAGCAAGACCAACAACAGATTGCGCCAATGCTCCTAATCGTAGCTTTGCTGAAACATAGTTTTCATCAGTTACGGTATTCATTGCTTTTGTGGCCAGATCAAATTCAACCAATGCTTCAGCAAGTGCTAGCTTCTGAGCAGAATCTGCCAGTTGAAAAATAGCCCAGGTAATACCGTTATCGAGGGCTGCACGGTGTTCCGGTGCGATAAAAACTTTACCGCTTACATGGAGCGTCGACTGAACAAATTTTGTCAATTCATCAGTATTGGCATTGCCCGATTGAACATTTTCCCAAACTTCATTGAAGGTAGTAAGCTGAGGTTCAGGTGTTGGATGCTCAATGACCTTCAGGAGAAACTGGAATCCAAAAATGGCAACTGCCCAAATGCTTATCAGCCAAATTACCAGGTTCCTGTTGTATTTGGCCCGATCAGTGGTGGGTTTAAAAAAACTAATGTGATAGTTGTTTGCCTGATTCATAGAATTATGGTTTAGAAGTGAACGGAAGTAAATATAAATCATAAAAATTGAATTATCAGTCAGTATGTTGAACAACAAACAAGTAGGTTATGCAGATAATTAGATGTGTGCTTGACAATTGCGTTTTTCTTTCATTCGTCATGCTCAATTGTAACAGTAAACTTTGGCACAAATATTTTTTGTAAATTCATAGCTCGAACCTAAATACTTTTTACAACCATGAGCAATCACTCAATTACCCCTGATGCTGCGTCATTGTCTGATCAG
>JAFGVJ010000325.1 GCA_016938055.1 Prolixibacteraceae bacterium | reverse complement strand
TTTGAAGAAATTTTCCTCCCCGAAGGAAAAGCGCCGGTGAAGGGACAGGTTTTTAAAAATCCATACCTGGCCAATACGATTGAATTGATCGCCAACGAAGGAAGAGACGTATTCTACAAAGGCGAAATTGCCCGTAAAATGGTGGATTACATGCAGGCTCAGGGTGGTTTTTTCACCATGAAAGATTTTGAGGATCATCGTTCTGAATGGATCGCTCCCATCTCGACCGCTTACCGTGGCTACAATGTTTGGGAATTGCCACCCAACGGCCAGGGAACAGCTGTACTACAAATGCTGAATGTGCTGGAATTGTACGATCTGGCTTCGATGGGTTTTGGCTCCGCCGAATACCTGCATTTGCTGATTGAGGCCAAAAAACTGGCATTCGAGGATCGTGCAAAGTTTTATGCCGACATGGATTTCAACAAACTTCCCATCGAACAATTAATTTCAAAGGAATATGCCCAGGAACGCAACGCGCTGATTGACCCCAACCGTGCTGCCCGAACCTATTCGGCCGGTGAGCTGGAACAAGGCAATACCATTTATTTAACCGTTGCCGATAAGGAAGGCAACATGGTTTCGCTCATCCAAAGCAATTACCGGGGCATGGGTTCGGGCATGACACCCGGAAAACTGGGCTTTATATTGCACGATCGTGGTGAACTGTTCAGCCTGGACCCCGGCCACCTGAATGTTTATGAGCCGCATAAACGTCCTTTTCATACCATCATTCCGGGCTTTGTGACCAAAGATGGAAAACCCTGGATGAGTTTTGGAGTAATGGGCGGTGCCATGCAGCCCCAGGGCCATGTGCAGGTTTTGGTGAACATGATTGATTTTGGCATGAACCTTCAGGAAGCCGGTGATGCTCCCCGCATGGAGCACGAAGGAAGCAGCGAACCCACCGGCGAAAAAATGCTGGATGGTGGCGTGGTTCACCTTGAAACGGGAATCGATTACGAGGTGATACGCGAACTGATGAAGAAAGGCCATCAAATCACTTATTCGCTGGGAAGTTATGGGGGCTATCAGGCCATTCTTTACGATGAAAAAGAAGGGGTTTATTATGGTGCCTCTGAATCGAGAAAAGACGGGATGGCGGCAGGATATTAAAATAAAAGGATTCCATCGGCCAGCTGGTGGATGGAATCCCTTAACATGTCACAACTATAATCTGAATCAACCTTTCAGCACGGCCTTCAGCACCTTGTCCTTATCCAGTTTTTTGGTACAGAAGAACCAGTCTTTGCATTCGAGGCCTTCTTCTTTTCCATCCATCCGGTCTTTGGCGGTTCCGCACGAACCGGCAGGTGAAATGATCACATCATCACCCGGGCGCCAGTCGGCCGGAGTAGCCACGCTAAATTCATCGGCAGTTTTCATGGCAATGAGTGCGCGGTAAAGTTCATCAAAATTCCGTCCTAAGCTGAGTGGATAATAAATAATGGCACGGATAATCCCTTTAGGATCGATAAAAAATACAGCACGAACTGCCTTGGTATTGCTTTCGCCAGGCATCATCATCCCGTATTTTTGGGCTACGTTCATGGTGATGTCCTCGATGAGCGGGAACAACACTTCCACATCTTTCATGCCTTTGTATTCAATTTTTTCCTTGATGGTGCGCAACCATGCAATGTGACTGTACAAACCATCGACAGAAAGGCCTACCAGTTTACAACCAGCCTCGTTGAATTTTTGCTCCATGGTAGCGAAGGTCATAAACTCAGAAGTACAAACAGGGGTGAAGTCGGCCGGGTGGCTGAATAAAATCACCCAACTGCCCTTATAGTCGGTGGGAAATTTGATTTCACCCTGAGTAGTAACGGCTTTAAATTCAGGCGCTTTTTCGCCAATACGTGGCATCACATAAGCTTTTTCTTGTTCTTCCATGATAAATTCTTTTTAAGTGGATATTATTTTTTATACAATTTACACAATAATTCTTCTACCGGTATCATGATAATAAACAGCAGCTTTGCATTTTGTTTGAATTTCACTAAACTTTTCAATACCGGTACAGTGTCCGGTATAAACCTGTCGAATGGCTTTCTGGTTAAAATAATCGATGATGTGCCGGGTCGATTCCATGGGTTCATCTTTCAGGTGGAAACCTCCAATGACGTTGATTACCGCCAGCTTAAAATGATTTTCGGCCGTTTCTATCATGTTGGTAATCCCCTTGTGGGAACAACTGCTCAGCACCGTAAGCCCGGCGTCGGTTTTTACTACCACAAACAATTCATCGTCAAAGGCATCATCAACAAGCTGATCATTTTTCAGGGTGTAAAAGTACTGCCGGTGCTGGTCGTTTTCAAAGTAAGAGTGCGTTACAGGAAACACAAACACTCCTTCGGAAACTTCGGTCACTTCACTGAGCAATCGAAACCTTTTCAGGCCGGTATTGATGGATGGATTGAAACCGATGAAGCGCTCATACTTGAATTTGGGCCAAAAGGCTTCCTTTTTGAGGTAAACGGGTGCCTTTTCATTGCTTTCAATGAAATGCGCCAGGCCGCCGGTATGATCATGGTGGCCATGACTAATGATCAGTACATCGGCCAAAGCCACATTGATTCCCAGCTGACTCGCATTCAGCGCAAAGTTTTTGCTGGCGCCAGTATCAAATAAAATGATTTGTTTCCCTGTGTCGATGCAAAACGACAGACCATGCTCCCCTAAAAGATTCGCACGGCTCACGTAATTATCGATGAGTACTGTAATTTCCACTGAGTATGCTTATTTCTCTTTTTTATAATGCCAGGCTGCCAATCCACCTTCGAGTACTTTTACATTGGTGTAACCGTAGGCTTGCAACACCACGGCAGCTTCGTAACCCCGGAGAGATATTTTGCAGAAAGTGATGATTTCCTTGTTTTTATCTTCGGGCAATTCGTTCAGGCGTTCACGCAATAGCCCCAGTGGGATCAGGGTCTCTCCTTTTCCCAGGCGGGTTTGTTCGTATTCATCGTAGCCACGGCAATCGAGCAGGAAGATGTCTTCCTTTTGATCGAGTTTGGCTTTCAATTCCTGAGGTTTGATTCCAGTAAACCTTCCTTTGCGCTTGTTTTGCATGATGTGTGCGGTAGCAATGCTGTGGTCGATGGCCAGCGAGAACGGCGGAGCATAAGGAAAGTCAGCGTTGATCAGGTCTTCGATGCACAATTTTCCCATGATGGCCATGGCCCAGATGGCAATTTGCTTGCTCACATCGCCGGGTCCAATGCACTGGGCGCCCAGTACCTGACAAGTATCGGCATTCACAATTAACTTGGTAACCAGCAGTTTCCCTTCCATGAATCCCGGTTTATCGGGACTGGCATTGATGACTGTCTCCACCCTGATTCCCAACTTTTCAGCCTTGTCTTCCGATAAGCCGGTAACACCCACATTGTAATCAAATACCTTGCATATGCCGGTTTGAATGGTTCCCTTAAAAGTAACTACGTTGCCCATGATCACATTTTCACCAGCCACACGGCCTTCGAGGTTGGCCAGGTCACCATAAGGTGCCAGCACTTTTTTACCGGTCACCAGGTTGGCCAGCTCGACACAATCGCCTGCTGCATAAATGTTTTTATCAGAGGTTTGCATGTAGTTGTTTACCACTATACCACCGGTCTCACCAATTTCGAGACCAGCCTCACGCGCGAGTTTCACATTGGGACGGACCCCGATAGCAATAACTGCCAGTTCACAAGGTATTTCAGTACCGTTCTGCAGTTTAACGGCGGTGAGTTTACCATCAAGACCAATGAATTTGGCTACGCCATTCCCGGTAATGATGTTGGTTTTTGATTTTACGTAGTTTTCCACCAGCTTGGCCATGTTGAAATCCAGGAAGGCCAGCAACTGTGGCAACAGCTCTACAATGGTAATTTCAATGCCGGCCAGTTGCAGCGCTTCGGCTGTTTCCATGCCAATGAGTCCGCCGCCCAATACAACTGCTTTCTGAATTTTCTTTTCGTCCCTGATTTTCCGAAGATAATCGGCATCACGCATGGATTGAAGGGTGGTGATGCCCTCCAGTTCGACACCTTCAATGGGCGGTATGTTGGGAGAAGCGCCCGTTGCAAGAATAAGCTTATCGTAGGGAACATCGAATTTTTCACCAGTGAGCAGATTCTGTGCTTTGACAATTTTTTTACTGCGATCAATCTGAAGGGCCTCAGTATTGACCAAGGCGTTGATGCCTTTGGCTTTCAGGTAGAATTTCTGATCGCGGACAACCCCTGTAGGTGTACTGAGCAACTGGTTCCGGTTATCGAAGAAACCTCCTACGTAATAGGGATACCCACACGATGCCATGGATAAATCGGCATCTTTTTGCAAAATGGTAATGTCGGCAAATTCATTGAGCCGACGGGCTTTTGAAGCGGCTTTTGGTCCGGCGGCAGAGCCACCAATGACCACAATTTTTTTTGGCTGATTCATGGTTTGAATTAAATTTTGATTGCTCATAACCCTGAATCAGCCAGTGCTTTACTTGTAATCAATTTTCAGATACAGCAACAACTGCTTCAGGCTTTGTTTCTTTTCGTTGATGATGATCAGTTGCATTTTTGCTTCATTGGCTTTCTGCTGCACTTTTACTCCCAACTCAAAAGCGAGTAAGGTATTTACCTGGTGCTGCTCCACCAACCATTTCAGGAGCTTCTTCCCTACTTCGAAACTTTGTTCTGAGAAAGGATTGGCAATGATCTCCACCTGAGCGCTCTCACGGTCAACCAGGGCAAAATAAGGACTGCGGGCAAATCGCAATGAAAGCTTGCTGTGCTTGCTTTCTGATTCAATGGGAATTGCAATTTTCATGTTTATCCCTCCTTGTGTTGAATGTTACCGGAACCGCACAAAGGACAAGTTTTCACTGTCGATTCTGCAGGACTGTTAAACGTTGAATTGCATTTTTCGCATTCGTACCAATTGCCGTTGAAAAGAACATTTCCTCCTTCAATGATCAGCTGTTGGGCTTCTGTTAAAACGGTTGCCACCTTTTTTCTGGCACGCTCATAGATGCGTGTCAGGGTTGGACGGGAGATCTGCATGATTTTGGCTGCTCCTTCCTGTGACAATCCTTCATAATCTAACAAGCGGATTGCTTCATACTCTTCAATATTTAACTGAACCGGTTCCGATTGATCTTTGTAATAACCCACCGGAATGAATCCTTTCACACGTGGCGGAATTTGCACCCTACTAATTTGTCGTGGTCGTGCCATAACGCTAAACGAATTTCAAAATTATAGAACATATGTTCATTATCCAAATCATTTGCTGCAAAATTTCTTCCTTGAAGATAACAAAGCTTTCGGGATTCGGCAACATGTCCCGAAAGTAGTATGAAACTCATGGAAATAGACCAATAGATAGTTGATACTTTGCTGACGGGTGGAACCATATTCATGAAAATTGAAAAAAAATGAAAAAATCAATATGAAATTTGATTTAATGAGAATATTCTCATTAAATTTGCAGCAAACTTTTTGATCACATGCCAAGGAATCATCGAATGCGAAGGATCGCCTCGCCACCCCGGTTTAGCGGATTCAAACCTTATGGTTGCCACCAACACCAGGAACAGGCAGTGGTGCTCTTGTACGAAGAGTATGAAGCCATCAAACTGGCCGATTACAAGTTCATGAACCACCAGGAAGCTGCGGTTTTAATGGGCATTTCGAGGCCTACTTTTGCCAGAATTTATGAAAATGCCCGCCGAAAGATTGCCTTGGCACTGGTAGAAGCCAGGGAAATCACCACTGAAACAGGCAACACATATACTGAAAAGAAATGGTTTTTTTGCGAAGCGTGCCAAACACGGTTTACCATTCCAGCACGTATCAGCCAGCACAACTGCCCCATTTGTCATACCGATCAAATAGCACCCATTGCAATACATATTAACACAAACAAATAAAATATTTACAAATGAAAACTGTCATTACCGCACACGAAGGAAATACACAATCACCATTCGATCACCGCTTTGGCCGTGCTCACTGGTTTTGTATCTACGATAATGAAAAGGATGAGACCTCCTTTCTTCAAAATCAAAACATTGACGCTCAGGGCGGCGCAGGCTCCAAAAGTGCTGAACTGCTTGTTGAAATGAAAGTCGACAAAGTGATCTCCGGCCATTTCGGCCCTAAAGCCAAAGATTTGCTCGATCGCTTTGAAATTCAGATGATTGAAATGTCCGACGAGGCAACAGTACAAGACATTATCAACAAACTTAAAAACAATTAAAACTTACATTATGCCACGAAATGATCATACCGGCCCTGCAGGACTAGGTCCGCG
>JAFGVJ010000324.1 GCA_016938055.1 Prolixibacteraceae bacterium | reverse complement strand
TCGCGTCCGCTAATCAATACCACCTCGTTTCGCTCATCGCTGGTAAGAGCATTCAAAATACCGTGCAATGGGTCATCGGGTGCTGCACTGGGCTCGGCTTCGCGCGTTAACTTTTTAAAGTGTGTCAGGGTACCGTCATAGTCCAGGAAGATAGCCCTTGATTTGGCTTTTGAAAAATCGTTTAGCAGTTTTTCACTAAGCTTAGGCGTGATTTTCTTTGCCAGAAAGTCAACCTGAATTTGGGCAATCCGCTTAAGCGATGATACAAACTGTTCTGCCCATTTGAAAACATCGTAACGTTTCAAGCGTTTTTGAACAACGGACATTCGGGCACGTTGTTCATCGATGGGCATTTCGAGTGCCTGCTTGATGGCATCGGCAACCTGACTTTCATGATTGGGATTGATCACAATGGCTTCGCCCATTTCTTTAACAACCCCCGTCATTTCACTAATAATCATCACACCAGTCTGGTTGGTGCGTGAAGCCACGTATTCTTTTGCAACCAGGTTCATCCCGTCGCGCACAGGAGTCAGTAAGGCGACATCGCACATGCTGTAAAGTTCCACCAGGTTTTCGAAAGGCATAGAACGATAAAAATACCATACGGGAGAATAGTTCACCGTACCGTAAAGACCATTAATTCGGCCAACCAGTTCATCCACGTCTCTCTTTAATCGCTGATACTGTGGAACGCTGTTGCGGGAAGGAACCGCCAACATCACCAGGGTTACTTTGGTTCGGTACTCAGGGAATTTTTCAAGAAATTTCTCAAATGCTCTCAGACGGTTTGGAATTCCTTTTGAGTAGTCCAGACGGTCAATAGACAAAATCAATTTCCTCTCGGGCGATACCAGGAAATACTTTTCCAATTCCTTATGCAAAGTTGATTTCTCCTGCAATGGTTTGGAAATGGTTCTAATGGCCGAATCGTGAAACTTGTCATAATCAATCCCCATGGGGAAAGCATCAGCAAGAATAATTCTTTCATTAATATGAATTTGGTTAAAAGAAATTTCATAGCCAAACAAGCGTCGTACACTACTCAAAAAGTGACGTTCATAGTCGTAGGTATGAAACCCAATCAGGTCAGCTCCCAAAAGTCCTTCGAGCAATTCATTTCGCCAGGGCAGAATACGAAAAACCTCGTAGGATGGAAACGGGATGTGCAGAAAGAAACCGATGGTTAAATCGGGTCTTTTCGATTTGAGCATTCCTGGAACCAACAAAAGCTGATAATCGTGAACCCAGACAAAATCGCCCTCCTCCACCACTTCAAGAGTTTTATCGGCAAACTTTTGGTTCACTTCTACGTATGAATCCCAAAACTCGGGTGAATAATCGACATATTGATTGAAGTAATGAAAAAGAGGCCAGATTGTACGATTACAAAAACCTTCATAAAACGTATGCACCTCACTGGCAGTGAGTGGTACGGTATCACACCCCTCCTTATCAAGCAATCCTTCGATCTCCTTATACTGGTCAACAGAATAGCTGTCGGTAGCAATTCCGGGCCACCCAATCCATCGGCCCTCAAAATCCTTGTAAACCGATTTCATTCCGGTGGCTAAACCTCCCACACTGGGTTTTAACAAAAATTTACCTTCCTCCGAAACTATACTGAAGGGCAATCGATTAGAAACTATGTGAAGTTTTTTCATTGGGTTATGCTTTTTATTTTGCTTTAAAGTATAGTGTTTTTTCTTTATTTTACAAACTTTGCATCGTCAAAACAAACAAAAAACTACCAGTTTGAACACACTTACAAACATGAACAACCTGAACTATGGTGTTGTCGGAAACGGCAAAAGTGCCGCATTGATATCTGACAAAGGATCGGTGGACTGGCTTTGTTTACCAAAATTTGATTCTCCATCCATTTTTGCGGCCCTTCTGGACAAAGAAAAGGGGGGGCATTTCTCCATTGTATCCGTTGCCGGAGCTGACATTACTCAAAGATATGAATTTCATTCCAATATTCTAATTACCCGCTTCGATTGTGTAGATGGAATTTTTGAAATTCACGATTTCATGCCCCGATATAAAACAGAACATGGAAGCTATTATTTACCTCCGGACTTAATCCGGTACATCAAATTAATTGAGGGAAAGCCGAAAATAAAAGTTCACTTTGATCCCCGTCTTGAGTATGCCAAGTTTGACACACACATTACCTTCAACGGTAAATATGTAAAAGCTTATACCACTAAGGGAAGCTATGACTCTTTGTATCTGTACACAAGCATGGACAAGCTTTCGGTTGTGGGTCAGTTACCCATTACCCTTGAGAAAGATGAATTTATCCTCATCAGCTACAACCAAAAACTATTGGCCCAGGATTTGACCAGGGCTTATCTGAAATTACAGCGGACAAAGGTTTACTGGCTTGATTGGGCCGAACGCACGACCAAATTCAAAAACTACAACGACCAAATCATGCGTAGCGCTTTACTGCTGAAGCTTTTAAGCTATCAGAAAAGCGGAGCCATACTTGCAGCTGTTACCACATCCCTGCCTGAAACCATTGGAGAAGTTCGTAATTGGGACTACCGTTTTTGTTGGATAAGGGATGCATCAATGGTAATTAAGGTAATGACCATGCTTGGACACTTTAACGTAGCGCATAAATATCTGAATTTCATCATAGATCTGCTTCCCGACAAGGATGAGAAGATTCAAATCATGTATGGAATAAACGGGGAGAAAAAGCTGACGGAAACTGAACTACCACATTTATCCGGGTACGAAAACAGCAAACCGGTTCGTGTGGGAAATGCAGCATACAAACAAAAACAGAACGACATTTACGGAATTTTGGTAGATGTTATTTACCAGTTGTTTCACCTGTTTGCCACCTCTTTGGAACACAGCGAAGAATTGTGGACCATCATTCGCAACATCATCAAAGTGGTAGAGCGCAACTGGCAAAAGCCTGATAAAGGAATCTGGGAAATCAGGCACAGTACCAAACATTTTACTTTTAGCAAGGTTCTTTGCTGGGTAGCTGCCGACCGGGGCATTAAAATAGCTGAGCTGCTGCACCAAAAAGAATACATAGAAAAATGGGGCAAATTAAAAGAAAAAATCAGAAACGACATTTTCAAAAATGCCTGGTCGGAAGAGAAACAAGCTTTCACTCAGGCTTATGAAACAGAAGATCTGGACGCGTCTGTCCTTCTGATGGAAGCCTATGGTTTTATGGACGGTGAAGACCCCAAGTTCAAAAGTACGGTGAAAGCAATCCAGAAAGAACTTGAGCACAATGGCCTGATGTATCGTTATAAAAATAAAGATGATTTCGGACAACCCTCTTCTGCATTTACGATTTGTTCTTTCTGGTTGGTGAGAAGTCTTTACAAGATTGGAGAAAAGGAAGAGGCCAAACGCAAGTTCGATGAACTACTGAAACACTCCAATCATCTGGGGCTATTCAGTGAAGACCTGGACTTTGAAACCAAAAGAATGTTAGGGAACTTCCCGCAAGCATACTCCCACCTGGCATTAATTGACACAGCCATGTTGCTGGCCGGTGGAGAAATATCCAGTGAGGAGAAGATTTTGGGGAATATTGGGTAAGAAAACACCTGATTTCCTGATT
>JAFGVJ010000053.1 GCA_016938055.1 Prolixibacteraceae bacterium | reverse complement strand
TGATGTGACTGGCATTTTCGTCGATTTTATCCACAGGCTCCGTGGGGGCTTCTGTAAAAATTGTATCGTTCACGTCCAATTGAACATCTTCAGCAGGATCATATGGAGTCACCTCATTCAATGGGACTTCGGCCAATAACTTTGGTTCAAGGGATTCGTTTTCTGCTTTTAAAGCAGCTCGTTCTTCATCCGAAGCTTGTTGCCAATATGCAGCTTCATTTTCAATGGCCTGCATCATCAGGGCATCCGATGTGGCTTTCAGTTGCATCAGTTGCACTTCGTTTTCAGTAACAGTTGTGGCAATCGAATTTTTTTGCTCGTCATTGGATGCAGCCAGGTAGGCTTCACGCAGAAGGACTGTTTCACCAAGTATGCGATGGAGTTGTGCCTTCAAATTGGCCCCTTCGACATAAGCCTCACGACCTTTGCTGGTTCTGAACTGCCGGATTAACTTGTATTGAATGCCCGGACTGACCACAATATCGACCAGGGAGTCCTGCTGGTTGAGCAGTTGACTGATGGGTTCATCCCGGGTGGTCAATACACTGTCGGCATGTTGTTTGGAACCTGTTTTCAGCTGCTTTTGAGTTGTTTGGTCAATTGAATCGGATGGCTGAACCAATACTGTTTCTTGTATAGAAGGTGTTTCTTGATCAGTGATTTGCTCTGTAGGGGCCAGCGCAGGAACTGTTTCCGGAAGTGTGCTTGTATCGTTGCTTACAGCCTGGACTGCGGGAAGATTAACAAAAGGATTTTCGTTTTGTAAACATGCTGCTTTCAGGGCGTCGGCACCAGTTTTTTTCCTGGTTTTTCGATTGGCTTGTGCTTCATAACGCTCGTAATACGTAAGGGCCGTTTCAAAATCGTTTTCGGCATGAAAATTTTTGGCCAGGTAAAGTGAACGGTCGGGGAGAAAGGCATCGCTGCTGAGCTGTAACAACAGTTTTCTGGGCCTTGCACCCAGCTGACCGGTTTCGGTAAGGCAAACCGCCAGTTCGTATTGGATGGTTTCATCGTTGGGGTACCATTGGTGCAATTGTTCAAACATTGGCAAGGCTTCGGCATATTTGCCTGCTTTGAACAATTCACGGGCAACTTCCTGACTGCCATATACCGGCTGAAGGAAAGCAGTTCCCAATAAAACAATTGTGAATATAATGTTGTTAAATAAATGTATTTTTAAACTCTTCAACATGCTTTAAAATTTGATGATTTCAGGTTTCTTTTGATGAAAACCTTACGCGTAAAATTAACAAACATTCACGATAAATAAGATTGAAAAGTTATGACACAGCTAAAAATTGGCGATATGGCCCCCGCTTTCACCGGCCTGAATCAAAATGGTGAAGAAATTTCATTGACCTCTTACCGGGGAAAGAAAGTTATTTTATACTTTTACCCGAAAGATATGACGCCCGGTTGTACCGATGAGTCATGTAACCTGAACGATAACTACCAAATGTGGATCAATAAAGGTTACGATGTGATTGGAATCAGTCCCGACAGTGTTGCTTCACACCAAAAATTTGCCGATAAATTCCAATTTGCGTTCAACCTGATTGCTGATCCGGAAACAAAAATTCTTCAGGATTATGGGGTATGGGGAGAAAAGAAAATGTACGGACGTTCGTACATGGGTGTTTTGAGAACCACCTTTGTGATTGACGAGTCGGGGGTGATTGTAGAAATATTTGAAAAAGTTCAAACCAAAGATCATACAAATCAAATACTGAATTCAATAGAAAAATCATGAGTGACGAAAAATCAAACATCAATAAAGAGAAACTGAAGGCACTTCAGCTGACCATGGAGAAAATCGACAAGACCTATGGGAAAGGATCCATCATGCGTATGGGCGATCAGCCTGTGGATGATGTTCCAGCCATCTCCACCGGGTCCATCGGACTCGATTTTGCCCTGGGGATAGGCGGCTTGCCCAAAGGCAGAATCATCGAAATTTATGGCCCCGAATCGTCCGGTAAAACCACTCTGGCCATCCATGCCATTGCCGAAGCACAAAAGGCAGGCGGCATAGCAGCCATCATCGATGCTGAACATGCCTTCGATCCTTTTTATGCCCGTAAACTGGGTGTCGATACCGAAGAACTGTTGATTTCACAACCCGACAACGGCGAACAGGCCCTCGAAATAGCCGACAACCTGATCCGTTCCGGTGCCATCGACATTATTGTGATCGACTCGGTAGCGGCACTTACTCCACGTGCCGAAATTGAAGGCGACATGGGTGACTCCAAAATGGGCTTGCAGGCACGTTTAATGTCACAGGCTTTACGGAAACTTACGGCCAACATCAGTCGCACCAAAACCTGTTGCATCTTTATTAACCAGTTGAGAGAAAAAATTGGGGTGATGTTTGGCAACCCCGAAACCACCACCGGTGGTAATGCCCTGAAGTTTTATGCCTCGGTCCGTCTTGATATCCGTAAAATCGGACAAATCAAAGATGGCGAAGAGGTCACCGGCAATCATACCAGGGTGAAAGTGGTGAAAAACAAAGTAGCCCCACCATTCCGGAAAGCCGAATTCGACATCATGTATGGCGAAGGCATATCAAAGTCGGGTGAAATTGTCGACCTTGGCGTTGAGCTGAACGTGATCAAGAAAAGCGGATCGTGGTTCAGTTATGGTGAAACAAAACTCGGTCAAGGTCGCGAAGGCGTTAAAACCCTGATGCGCGACAATCCCGAACTGGCACAGGAGCTGGAAGCTAAAATATTGGAAGCCATGACACAGGCAGCTGCCGGAGCGTAGTTGCAAGTAAAATAGTACAGCATACGAATCCGGCAGAGCTCTTCTTTGCCGGATTTTTTTTGAAATATTACCTCAAAGTTATCGTTGATAGAAGGCTGAAAAGCCCTGTTGGCTTTAGCATTGCGGATTCGTTGTGAATGGTATATTTGTAAACATTCTTAATAACAATCAAATAATTTATCATGAAGGTTTTAAAATTTGGCGGAACCTCAGTCGGGAGTGTTGAGAATCTCCTGGAGGTTAAAAAAATTGTGGCAGGTCAGCACGATGACCTGATTGTAGTCGTTTCTGCATTGGGCGGAATCACGGATCAAATCCTGAACATGGCCCGAACTGCTGCCACCACGCGAACCTTCCCTACAACAGAAATGATGATGGTTACGACCCGCCACATGACCATGATCGAACAATTGTTTACAGGTACAGCAGTACAGGAAGTCCAATCAAAAGTACAACCTCACCTCGACGAGCTGAGTAAGCTCATTCAGGGTGTTTCTCTCATTGGTGAACTGAGTCCCAAAACCGAAGCCCGCATCAGCGGGATGGGAGAGGTGCTTTCGTCGAACATCATTGCACCCTTTCTTGGTGCAAAATACCTGAACAGCCGGGAACTGATCAAAACCGACAGTACTTACAACAGTGCTGTGGTGGATTATACCCTGACCAACCAGAACATACTTTTAGCCTTGGAAGACTTTCATGGTGTAGCCCTGGCGCCTGGTTTTATTGCCTCGAATCAACAGGAAGAACTGACTACCCTGGGCCGTGGCGGCTCCGATTTCACCGCCGCCATTTACGCAGCTGCCATCGATGCCGAATCGCTGGAGATATGGACCGATGTGGATGGCTTCATGACAGCCGATCCGCGGGTGATCCGCAAAGCATATACCATTGATTACCTGACCTATGCCGAAGCCATGGAATTGTCGCACTTTGGTGCCAAGGTCATTTATCCGCCCACCATTTTGCCTGTATACCGGAAAAGGATTCCCATCCGCATTAAAAATACCACCCGGCCCGAAGCTCCCGGAACACTCATCGGTTACGAAAAACTGGCCGGAAAAGAAAGGATCATCAAGGGGATTTCTTCCATTTCGGGTATCTCGCTCATTACCCTGCAAGGTGCAGGTATGGTGGGCGTAACCGGCATCGCCATGCGCATGTTTTCAGCCCTGGCCCGCGAGCAGGTCAACGTGATCCTGATTTCACAGGCATCGTCCGAAAATTCCATCTCAGTGGCCGTGCCTGCCAATTGTGCTGCCAGGGCTACCGAAGCAGTGAACCGGGAGTTTGGTCACGAAATTGGCATTGGTCACATCAACGGGGTAATGGAAGAAGAGAACCTTTCCATTGTAGCCATTGTGGGGGAAAACATGAAAGAAAGCGCCGGCATAGCCGGAAAACTTTTTAACACCCTTGGTAAAAACGGGGTGAATATCCGTGCCATCGCACAAGGAGCTTCGGAACTGAACATTTCGTGGGTGGTGAAATCGGGCGATTTACGCAAAACCCTCAATGTGGTGCACGAGGGTTTTTTCCTTTCGACCTACAAAGAGCTCAATCTCTTCCTGATAGGCATTGGTACCGTGGGTGGAAATTTCATCAAACAACTCAGGCAGCAACAAGAG
>JAFGVJ010000052.1 GCA_016938055.1 Prolixibacteraceae bacterium | reverse complement strand
TGAAGATGCCCCTGAAACAATATGATCTGTTTATCCTCGATGTAATGATGGGCGGCATTTCAGGTTTTAAACTGGCTGATAAATTGAGAAACGACTTCAAACTTTCGACCCCCATTATATTTCTCACGGCCAAAACCGGTGAAAACAATCTGCTTACAGGCTTTAATGTAGGCGGTGATGATTACATTGAAAAACCCTATTCCATCAGGGAAGTGATTGCCCGTATCAAAGCTTTGTTTAAACGCAATGCTCCCATGCTCGAAGAAATAATACAGATCCGCGACCTGGAATTTCACCTGTCGAAAAAAATGGTATTGATAGAAGGCAACCCGGTTGACCTGACCCGAAAAGAATTTGATATTCTGGCCATTTTATTGAAAAACAAAGGTCGTTTTATCAGTCGCGAAGACATCATGAACAAGGTGTGGAGCGACGATGTGGTGGTGACTGAGCGAAATGTAGATGTAAACATTGCCCGTTTAAGAAAAAAAATCGGAACTTACGGATCATGTATCAAAGGCCGTACCGGATACGGCTACATTTTTGAAGAATAGAAAGAAAAAAAGTATTTAAAATATGGCAATTCCACGCAAACGTTCCATCCGAAGCAGGATTTTTATTTCATTCCTTATGGCATTCAGCATTTTTACTGCTGCCATCCTGCTTTTTCAATACGACAGGGAAAAGAAATACCGTGCCGGGCAATTGGAAATTACCCTGGACAACATCACCACCTTCACCCATCATTTTATTGAGCAGAATGAACTGATTACCAGAAATCAAATCAATAAGATAGATTCCATCATCAGTCTGTTGCCCATCACCAATGAACGCTTGACTGTGATTGACAATACGGGCGTGGTCCTGTACGATAGCGAAGTGGAGAATGTTGCGGCCATGGAAAACCATCTGCAGCGGCCCGAGGTTCAAAAATCACTCTATTCAGGCATTGGACGATCCATCCGGAAATCAGACACCACCAAACAAACCTATTATTATTACAGCAAAAATTATGATGATTATTACATTCGGACGGCTGTAATTTATGACCTGGCCATCAAAGATTTCTTGGAAACAGAACATTTATTCATCATTGTGATCATGGTTTTATTTGTGATCATGTGGATTGTGATGCAACAGGTCACCAACCGGATCGTCAACTTCATCTCGCAATTACGCGACTTTGCCGTCAGTGCAGCCATTGGCGAAGAAATTGAAAAACTGCCCGAGTTACCCGACCGCGAACTGGATGTAATCGGGAAGAAAATTGTTTCCATTTACAATAGCTTGAATAAGGCTAAATACGACCTCGAGGTTGAAAAGAAAAAACTGTTTGAGCACTTGCATGTATTGGCCGAGGGCATTGCCTTTTTTTCTAAAAAAAATGAATTGAAGCTGAACAATGGTTTGTATGTTCAATACCTGAACCTTATTTCCAGGCAACCTACCATATCCTTGCCCAACATTGCCAACATTGAATCCTTAAAACCTCTTCTGGAATTTGTCAGGGAGAATCAACAAACCAACCTGTACAATGTATCAGAGCTGCCCACTTACACCACAAAAATTGCCGCAGGTGAATACTATTTTCAGGTGAAGGCCATTGTTTTTGCCGACAAGAGTTACGAAATTCTGATATCGGACATTACCAGGCTCGAAAAGCGCAGGTTAATCAAGCAGCAGTTGACTTCCAACATTGCGCACGAACTAAAAACACCGGTCACTTCCATGAAAGGCTACCTCGAAACCATGCTCCATGCCAAAGACATGCCTGCCGAGAAACAAAGGCATTTCATCGAGAGGGCTTATTTTCAGTCAGAACGGCTGACAGAATTACTGAACGACATTTCCCTGCTGAACAACATTGAAGATGCCGGCGACCTCTTTGAATTCAAAGCAGTGAACATCCGGAGAATCATCAACGAAGTACTGGAGAACTTAGAGATTCAACTAAAGGAGAAAAATGTGGAATACAAAGTGGATGTTTTGGATTCCCTGAAGGTTACCGCGAACGGCTCACTGCTGTCGTCAGTATTTCAAAACCTGGTGGAAAACACCCTGAAATATGCCGGTGATAACGCGCAAATGATCATTCGTCATTACCACACCGACGAGAAAAAATACTATTTCTCCTTTATTAATACAGGACCCAAAATTCCAGAAGAACACCTCGGCAGAATATTTGAACGTTTTTACAGGATCGATGAAGGCAGAACCCGCCAAAATGGTGGCACTGGTCTGGGGCTTTCCATCGTTAAAAATGCCATTCTCTTGCATAAGGGTGAAATCACTGTCCGGAACCGTCCTGAAGGAGGGGTAGAATTTTTGTTCTCCTTGCCTAAGGTTGAATCGTAAGGTCAGGGCTTGGACTCCATAGTTTTAAGGGAAGGTATGAGTTTGTCTTCTTCAAAATCTTCTTCAAAACAGTACATCTGAGGTTGAACTTCATTCTAAGCATAAGAAACAGTATTCTGTCTGAAAGTTTGACTGTTTCTTAATCCGATTGCAACCAATACGCAAACTGCAAAATGTTATTTTGTATTGGAATTGTCAGGGTAACCACCCTGTATTTTTTTCAATACTAAAGATGGATGGCCGTTCCAGATGGAACGGCCTTTTAGTTTAACTAGTTCTTAACGATACTTTAATCATTTTGCAACCCTTAACCCTGCCCTAATATTTTAATCAAACTGAAATCGTTTGATAAAACATGGTTAACCTAAGTGTCTCATTTCATATTCATTTCATAACAATTGATTGGTAATTAAATCAACTAAGGGGCTTAACATTGCAGTGTCGTAAAAAGGCAAAATAAACGTGAAAATTCAAAATTAATCACACCGGAAATCAGAGCCGGATAAAATTTTAAAACAAACACTATGAAAAAAATTTCTTTCCTTTTCGTGATCCTCTTTTCCATGTTTCTGTTGGCATGCAACGAAACCGTAGCACCAAGTCTGGAAGCACCTGAAGCAGCCACTGTAACCATCAACAAAAGTGTTGAACTGACTTTCAGTTATACAGCAGATGGCGGTTTTGCCTCTTCATCGGTGAGTGCCACCAATGGAACCGCAGCCATCAGCACCGATGGTGTTGAGGGTTCAAGCACCGGAACCATCACGGTAACTTTTACAGCCGGGACTACTTCGGGAGCTGC
>JAFGVJ010000051.1 GCA_016938055.1 Prolixibacteraceae bacterium | reverse complement strand
TTCCTGTTCAGTTTCGCCTTTGGCGTTGATGAACATGGAGCCACCATCGAACATGATGTCGGTTTGGGCCCCTACCTGGTTCACGTACACCAGCGGAAGTCCGTATTCAAGGGCTTTGCGCATCAGCACGGCTTTGCGGGTTCCTTCCTGCTGATACGAAAAGGGTGATGCTGCAATGTTGATGATCAGATGTGGACCATATTGTTTCAGTTCTTCGAGGGGTGAAGTGGTGTACAGCCTGCTCTTTGAAAAACTGTTGTTGGTGGGCTGATCGTCCCAAATATCTTCGCAGATGGTCAGCGCAATGTTCATCCCCATGAATGGAACAACGCCAAAAGTTTTGTTGGGTTCAAAATGACGGTATTCATCAAAAATATCGTAAGTGGGAAGCAGGGTTTTGTGGGTTACAGCCTGGATTTCACCATTGTTGATGAAAATGGCTGAGTTGTACAATTTCTTTCCCCGCTGGCTTTCGTTGATTGTTGGAGCTCCCACGATGGCTGCAATACCGGTACAGGCTTCGCGAATGATTGCTATCGAATCCTTCGTCCACTGGTTGAATTCTTTCCTTTCCAGCAAGTCGTTGGGATGATAGCCACACACCGACAGTTCAGAGAAAATCACCAAATGGGCACCTGCCGCTTTGGCTTTTTGTATGTGGAGAATAATTTTTTCGCGGTTCTGATGAAAATTACCGATGTGGTAATTGAGCTGGGCCAAAGCAATTTTCATGAATTTTCGGTTATCAGGTTAAAACATCACCCCCAGCACCAGGCGCAGGGAGTTAAAAACGGTTTTTTCATCGAGGTTTCTGATGGTGGTGACATCAATCAATCCGTTGGAATATTGCAACCCAAGATGAAGGGCAGTATTTCCGCCAACATCGTATTCGGCGCCTCCGCCCATGATCATGCTCAGGTTGTAAGGCTTAATCACCCGGTTGTTCATTCCCTGGTTGATGTTGTCGCCGCTGAAGCGTTCGTCGCCCGACGAAGCTGTAGCACTAAGGTTAATCAGGTTGGTCAGCCCAAACTGTCCGTAAAAGGTAAAGCGGTAAAACTGGTCGGACTTGAGTTTAATGTTGAGTGGTATTTCGAGATAATTCAGCTGATAAGTCAGGGTAACCGGTTCTGAAAAAGTCACATCGTTGATGAAGAAATCCTCTTCAACCTGGTAATGCGCGCTAAAAGAATGATTGGCTACAAACAAGCCTGTGTTAAGCGAATAACGCGGAAAACCAGCCAGAAAGATGTCGGCTTGCAGACCATATTTGATGCCGGGTCTCAACTCGTTGTTAACGATATTCTTTTTACTGGAGTTCATCCAACTCATGTGCGGGCTTGCCTGAAAGCCCAGCCTGAAATTTTGGGCGAATCCTAATTGCGTAAGGATGAGCAACACGAGCAATACAATCGATCTGGTCATAGTTTTAGGTTTTATCCATTTGGGCACAGCAAGCCTTTTGCCTGCATGGAGTTTTACTCAATACTTACAAAAATAGAAGGTTTTTTAAGATAACAGGGTGACCTTCCCCCAAATTCATCAATTGAATAACAGGGCAATGAAAGCTGCAGGCAGTACATCCGATATTCTAGCTTTGAAAAATGAACAAGGCAGGTACCTCAAACCTTATATCTTTGTGAAAAAAAAATAATGAAAAGATTGCTGATTCTTTTATTGCCTGCCTTCATGCTGTTGGGGGCCTGCCAAAAAAACCGTTTAAAGGTAGATGTTTCGCATATTGACCTGACATTGACCATTCATCGGTTCGATCAGGTACTTTTTGAAAAAAATGTTAGCGATTTCACCGATCAGCTTGGGCAAGGCAACATTTGGCATCAAGATTTTATCGATGGCTATTTTCAGGACATCATTCGGGTTGGTGATCCTTCCGATCAGGTTTTTGTGGCCAACTTGCAATTATTTGTAAGCGACACAGTAATCACCCAGGTGGCCGATAAAGTGCAGGAAGTTTTTCCCGATTTTTCGGATCTTTCGGAACAACTCAACAATGGATTCCGTCATTTCAATTTCTACTTTCCTCAGTATCCCGTTCCTGAAATTTACACCTGCATTACCGGTTTCAACCAATCGTTGTTCATTGCGGAAGAATGGATCGCCATCAGTCTGGACAATTACCTGGGCAGCGATTGTGTTTTTTATAATTATCTGGGCATTCCACAATATAAAATCAATAACATGTACCCCGAAAAAATGGTTTCGGATCTTTTTTATGCACTGGGGATGACCACCTTCCCCGGCTTAAATGAAGCCAACAACCTGCTTTCGGCCATGATCCACGAAGGTAAAATGCACTACTTTACCGAAGCCATGTGCCCCGACATGCCCGATACGGTGATCATCGGGTACACAAAGGCACAACTGGAATGGTGCAAAGCCAACGAAGCAGGCATGTGGAGTTACTGGGCCGAACACAAATTACTTTACAATATGGAACGCCTCATCTTGCAGAAATACATTGCCGATGCACCTTTTACCAACACTTTCGCCAATGAATCGCCGGGCAGAACCGGTGCCTGGACGGGTTGGCAAATTGTACGGTCGTATATGAACAAGCATCCAGAAGTGAGTTTGGAATTGCTCATGGAAATGCAAAATGCACAGGAAATCCTCAATCAGTCGGGGTATTTCCCCGAATAAGGCAATAAGTTCTGATTGACAGAACCAATAGATTGCCCTATCTTTATCATGAAAATAAAACAGACAATGTCAGAGAAGAAAGCCAAACGAATCGGGATTTTAACAGCAGGTGGCGATTGCCCAGGTTTGAATGCAGCCATCAGAGGAATCGGTAAAACAGCCATTGTGAACCATGGTATGGAAGTGCTCGGATTTGTGTCGGGTTATACCGGTTTGATTCACCTTGAATATGTGGAGCTGAAGGAACAACAACTATCAGGTATCCTCACCCTGGGCGGAACCATCCTTGGAACCTCTCGTGAGAAACCATTCAAAATCAGTCAGACCGACGGGAATATCAACAAGCCTGAGTTGATCAAAGAGAATTACGACAAACTAGGGCTCGACTGCCTGATTTGTATCGGGGGTAACGGAACCATGAAAACCGCTGCGAAGATTGCCGAACTCGGCCTGAATGTGGTAGGTATTCCCAAAACCATCGACAACGATGTGTGGGGAACCGACATCACCTTTGGTTTTGATTCGGCCGTTGCCATAGCCACTGAAGCCATTGACCGTTTACACACCACCGCCAACTCGCACCAACGGGCCATGATCATTGAAGTAATGGGACACGATGCAGGATGGATCGCGCTATATGCCGGTATGGCCGGAGGAGGAGACATTATCCTGATTCCTGAAATTGAATTTAACATCCGTTCGGTTTGTAAAAAAATTGAAAAACGTTTCGAAGAAAAGAAACCCTATTCCATTGTGGTAGTTGCCGAAGGAATCAAGGTTCCAGAGAACAAACATGCGGCCTCATATATTGCCGAATGTATTACCAACTATACAGGTGTGGAAGCCCGTGAAACACGACTGGGTTATTTACAGAGAGGTGGAAGCCCCACTGCCATGGACCGAATTCTGGCCACCCGCTACGGTGCGTATGCTGCCGAAATCATTGCCCGCGGTGAATACAACGTGATGGTAGCTTTGCGTGACAACAAACTGGCAACCATCCCGCTTAGTGAAGTAGAAGGGAAACTCAACCTGGTCAATCCCCATCATCCCCTGGTGAAAAAATGCCGGAGCATGGGGGTTTCATTCGGAGATGAATAATGTTTTTTTCATTTTTTTAACACTCAAATAAAGGCTTCTGGACACTTTTTCAAAACAAAAAAATTGTAAAAGGCCTGAAATTGTTAGTTTTGTACGTGAATTAATTACTGATATGCAATGCACATAAACCAGCATTTCAACAAACTCAGCAATGATTAAGCTGATCGTATGGAATTGCTTGTTCACATTCATCATCATTAAAAATTATAAAAATGAAACATACTGTTCTGATTTTTTTCCTGCTGGCACTTGCCCAATTGTTGATTGCACAACCGCAAATCAAATTCACTGCCACTGAATACGATTATGGCTCCATCAAAGAAGATGGAGGTGTTGCTCAAACTGTATTTGAATTTGTCAATACAGGAAACCAACCCCTGATCATCAACAACGTGAAAGCCACTTGTGGATGCACTACACCCGAATGGACCCGCACCCCCATTGTTCCCAATGCCAAAGGGACCATCAAAGTAGGTTACAATCCGCAAAACAGGCCGGGAGCATTCAGCAAGAACGTAAATGTATACACCAACACTCAACCCAGTGTGACCATCCTGACCATCAAAGGGAAAGTAGAACCCCGTCAGAAGACCATGGAGGAAATTTTTCCCCGTGAAATGGGTCCGCTGCGCTGGAAGTCCAATTATCTTTCGCTGGGAACCACTTTCAATCAGGAAAAGAAAGAAGGTACCCTGGATTTCATCAACAATACTGCGGCACCGGTTAAGGCTGGTGTTTACCGCACCCCTGAGCACATTACCGTGAAATTTGTTCCCGAAGTAATTGATCCGGGGAAAGAAGGCAAAATTATGGTGACCTACGATGCCGCCAAAAAGAATGCCTTCGGTTATGTTTCGGACCGTGTTTACCTGTCACTAAACGATGAAAAGCAAAATACCTATTCCATTGGCGTTTCGGTTACCATACAGGAAGATTTCTCCAAACTGACCCCCGATCAACTGGCCAATGCACCGGTTGCAGTATTCTCCGACAAAGTTTTCGATTTTGGCACCATCAAACAGGGTGAAAAACCGGTACACCAGTTTAAACTGACCAACAACGGCAAAACAGACCTGATTATTCGAAACGTAAAAGCCAGTTGTGGATGTACAGCCGTGAAACACGAGAACGTGATCAAGCCGGGACAAACCATCGACCTTACCGTGGAATTCAATTCCAGGGGGAAACGCAGCCGTCAGAACAAATCGGTGACCGTTATTACCAACGATCCCAAAAACTCTACCACCGTTTTAAGGGTCATGGGCACCGTAGAGGATGTGGCGGCCAAATAATGTAACAAAAGGATAATGAATACCATCATACAAGGCCGGGCTATTGCCCGGTCTTTTTGTTCTCCCATCTAAGCCTCAACAAGCAAGTTCACAAAAGTGCTATCTTCGCATAAAAAAATCGGTAAGCATGTCGCAGCATAAATCCCACCACATTGAAAACCACCCCGACTACAAAGGGTTAAAAGTCAATTCCGGCATAGAACAACCCCCGGTGACCAATCCCGATCTTCAGCTAAGAAACCGGCGGAAACACCTTAATGCCGATCAATATGTTGAGGGTATTCTGGCAGGCAACAGGGTCATTCTTAGCCAGGCCGTAACACTCATCGAAAGTGTAAAACCCGAACACCAGGAATTGGCCCAACAAATCATTGCCCGATGTTTGCCTTCGTCAGGAAAATCAATCAGGATAGGCATCACAGGGGTTCCCGGGGCCGGGAAAAGCACTTTCATCGAGGCCCTAGGGAAGCACATCACTGCAAAGGGGAACAAACTGGCTGTTCTAGCCATTGACCCCAGCAGCGAACGATCAAAGGGTAGCATCCTGGGGGACAAAACCAGGATGGAGGAACTGGCAGCCGATCCGCATGCCTACATCCGTCCTTCGCCTTCGGCAGGTTCACTGGGCGGTGTGGCCCGAAAAACCCGCGAGACCATCATCCTCTGCGAAGCAGCCGGTTTCGACACGCTTTTTATTGAAACCGTGGGCGTAGGGCAAAGTGAAACTGCCGTTCATTCCATGGTCGATTTCTTTCTCCTGCTCCAAATCTCAGGAGCTGGCGATGAGCTCCAAGGGATTAAAAGAGGGATCATGGAAATGGCCGATGGCATCGTGATCAACAAGGCCGATGGCGACAACATTGAAAAGGCAAAACTGGCCGAGTCACAATTCAGGAATGCCCTGCATTTATTTCCTCCTTCCCCATCGGGGTGGACACCGCAGGTAACAACCTGTTCTTCGCTGAAAAAAACAGGCATTGCCGAAGTTTGGGAGATGATCAATACAGCCATTCAATTCATTCAACAAAATCATTACTTTTACGAACGTCGTTCACAGCAAGCAAAATACTGGATGTACGAAACGATTGATGAAACACTGAAAAACTCATTTTATCACCAGGCAAACGTTAAAAATGCATTAAAAAAGATCGAGAACGAGGTATTAAACGAGAAAATGAGTTCTTTTGTGGCTGCAAAAACACTGTTGTCTATCTACTTTAAAAACAACTGACAAAGCATCATAAACAATTATTAAATGAAGAAAATTATTATCGTTACCCTGCTTGCCCTGGGATTTTGGGCCTGTAACAATAAAAACCAGTTCACCATCACAGGTGAAGTTGTACCAGCGCCCGAAAATGGTGCCATGGTGTTGTATGGATTTGAAGAAGGAAATCCTGTCCCGGTTGATACCGTTGATATTGTGGAAGGAAAATTCAAATTTCAAGGCGAAGTTGAAATACCTGAACTGAACCTGATGGGGATGGTAGGGAATCAACAATACATAGCCCAGTTATTTGTTGAGCCCGGTAAAATCAACATGACAGTTTATCCCGACAGTTTTGAATCCAATGTCATTACCGGATCCGAATCGCAGGAAATCTTCAACATTTACATCCAGGAAATGATCACCTTTTCCAAAAATGAAAATAATCTGAGGCAACGTTTCCAGATAGCCCAAATGTCGAACAACGAAGAAGAGGTGAACAACATCCGCTTTGAATATGAAACCATGGTTGAAAACACCCAGCTGTATGCCAAAAATTTCATTGGAAAATACAACAGCTCACCTGTTTCAGCTTATGTTTATTTGATGAACTTTTTTCAAGAAGCCGAATTGGAAGAACTGGATTCCATCCTTGCTGTATTTGAACCCATCAAAGCTTCAGAATTTGTAGGTGCCATTCAGGAACGTGCCGATGCACTCCGCGTTTCAGGCAAAGGGGCTCTTGCTCCCGATTTCACTTTAAGTGACATGAACGGTACACCCGTGACCCTGTCGTCGTTGCGTGGGAAATATGTACTGATTGACTTTTGGGCATCGTGGTGCCAGCCTTGTATGATTGAAATGCCCAACGTGATTGAGCAATACAAAGCATACAAAGACAAAGGCTTCGAAATCATGGGCGTTTCACTCGACCGCGACCGTGAAGCCTGGGTAAGTACCGTTGAACGTTTTGAAATGAACTGGCTGCATGGCTGGGACATGGAAGGCGAAGAACCCGGAGCTGTAGCCAACATGTATGGCGTAACCGGCATTCCACATACCGTGCTCCTCGACCGTGAAGGGAAAATTATAGAGAAAAATTTACGTGGACCAGCTCTGAAAGCGAAACTTGCAGAATTGATGGATTAATCCACATCAAACAATAAAAAAATCACGCTTTCGAACAGAGAGCGTGTTTTTTTTTGTATCGAATTGAAAGCAAGTTTATCTTTAACAACTGAATTAAACAAATAGGAAAAGAAGTTATGAAGAAACTGATTCGTTTTGTCGTCATCCTGCTCGTATTGGCAGGTGCCCTGGCCCTGACCAAACCCGGAACCAAAAGCTTTGAAACCTGGGTCAAAAAGGAAGCAGTTGAAAAACGCAGCCAGCCCAAAGGCGACGATTTGGTAGAAAAACTGGTCGACAAGGGAGTGACGACTGCTGCACAATTGCAGATTCTGGCGACCTACCGCTATACCGATCACAAGCTGATCGCCCTGGTAGAAGCTCATGCCAATGGCAAAAAAATCACCTTCCTGGGGATTGCTACTTTCTGGATACCAATTCCTTTTTAGGACTGACACCTGATTCATGGAATTTGTAAAAAAAATCCCTGACTAACAAAACAGTCAAAATATATTTAAATCATGGGCCTACTATTTGTCTATTTCTTTTTAGCATTGATCATCTCATTTCTTTGTTCCATCATGGAATCGGTGCTGTTGTCTACCCCACCGTCATACCTCATGGTCAAACAACAGGAAGGACATCATTGGGCCGGTGATTTTCTGAATTTGAAAAAGCATATTGACAAACCGCTGTCAGCCATCCTTTCGCTGAACACCGTTGCACATACCATTGGTGCAGCCGGTGTAGGAGCGGAAGCTGTAAAAGTATTTGGCGATGCATCATTTGGCATCGTTACCATGGAACACATCATTGAAACCATGCTCGGCCTCGAAATCATCGATGAAAAAGACACCGTAAGCGATATGCAAAAATTTGCCCGTGAGCGTTGGAAAACCAGGCAAACCAAATACAACCTGATGGAAAAGTTGATCAATAAACCAGATTAAGGACATCCATGTGTTTATTCTTGGTGCTCTTGCATTATCTTCGCAAACAATTTATTGTAACATACGTTTTACGAAACCATCTATTCCGAAGGGAATAGTATTAAGAACGAAATTATGACAAAAGACATCCAAAAAGCTTTGGAGGAAAGAATTCTGGTGCTCGATGGCGCCATGGGTTCAATGATCCAGACTTACCGGCTCAGTGAAGCCGACTACCGTGGAACGCAATTCAAAGATGTTCCGAATGACCAAAAAGGGCACAACGATTTGCTCTCCATCACCCGGCCCGATATCATTGGTGAAATTCATGCCCAATACCTTGAGGCTGGTGCCGACATCATTGAAACCAATACCTTCAATTCAACCAGCATCTCCATGGCCGACTATGGCTTGCAGGATGAAGCTTACAACATCAACCTGGCTGCAGCTCGCCTGGCGGTTGAGGTGGCTGAAAAATACTCGAGCCCTGAAAAACCCCGCTTTGTAGCCGGGTCCATCGGCCCCACCAACAAAACATGCTCCATGAGCCCCGATGTTAACAACCCCGGATACAGGGCCATCAGTTTTCTTGAATTGAAAGAAGCATACAAGACGCAGGTTCGCGGCTTAATCGATGGTGGCGTTGACTTGCTGATGGTAGAAACCATTTTCGATACGCTGAACGGAAAAGCTGCTTTAATGGCTATCGACGAAGTTTGTGAAACTTATCAACGCAGCATGCCTGTGATGATTTCAGGAACCATTGTGGATGCCAGCGGGCGAACCCTTTCGGGCCAGACTGTTGAAGCATTTCTGAACTCGCTGGAACACGTCAAACCCTTGTCAATCGGGCTGAATTGTTCTTTGGGCGCCAGCGATATGCGCCCACACGTGGAACGACTGGCAGCCAAAGCACCTTACTACATCAGCGCCCATCCCAACGCTGGGCTGCCCAACCAGTTTGGTGAATATGATGAGACCCCTGAAATCATGGCTGAGCAAATCAAGCCTTTTCTCGACAAACATACCGTCAACATCATCGGCGGCTGTTGCGGCACCACACCCGAACACATCAGGGCCTTTGCCCGTATGGCAGCAAAAGCTTCACCCCATATCAGGAACAAGCCGGCGCACGAAACCAGGTTGAGCGGGTTGGAACCACTGACCATATCACGGGAAACCAATTTTGTTAACATTGGTGAACGCTGTAATGTGGCCGGTTCGAGAAAATTTGCCCGACTCATCAGGGATGAAAAATACGAAGAAGCCCTGTCAATCGCACGCGATCAGGTAGAAGGCGGCGCCCAGGTCATCGACGTGAATTTCGACGATGCCATGCTCGATGCTAAAAAAGAAATGGTCACCTTCCTGCACCTGATCATGAGTGAACCCGATATTTCACGTTTGCCAGTCATGATCGATTCGTCCAAATTTGAAGTACTCGAAGCTGGTCTGCAATGCTTACAGGGCAAGTCCATTGTGAACTCCATCAGCATGAAGGAAGGCGAAGATACATTCATTGAACAAGCCCGAAAAATCATGCAATATGGTGCTGCTGTAGTGGTCATGGCTTTCGATGAAAAGGGCCAGGCCGACAGTTATGAGCGCCGAATTCAAATATGCAAAAGGGCTTATGATATTCTGACCAAAACAGTGGGTTTACCGGCCGAAGACATCATTTTCGACCCCAATGTGCTCACCATTGCAACCGGTATTGAAGAACACAACAATTATGCTGTTGACTTTTTTGCAGCATGTAAGTGGATCAAGGAAAACCTGCCTCACGCCAGGGTAAGCGGGGGCATCAGCAATGTTTCCTTCTCGTTCCGTGGCAACGATGTGGTTCGCGAAGCCATGCACTCGGTCTTTCTCTACCATGCCATTCGTGCCGGTCTCGACATGGGCATTGTCAATCCGGGTATGTTACAGATTTACGATGAAATTCCCAAAGACCTGCTGGAACTTACCGAAGACGTGGTCTTGAACCGAAGACCCGATGCTACCGAAAGGTTGGTGGACTTTGCCGAAAAAGTTAAAAACCAGGGCGCTCAGGTGCAGAAAATTGATGCCTGGCGGGAAGAACCCGTCACCGAGCGCATCAAACATGCACTGGTGAAAGGGATTACCGATTACATTGAAGACGATCTGGCAGAAATTCTTCCCGATTATTCACCAAAACTGACCATCATTGAAGGCCCACTGATGGATGGGATGAACATTGTGGGTGAATTGTTTGGCGAAGGCAAAATGTTTCTGCCACAAGTGATCAAATCGGCCAGGGTCATGAAAAAAGCAGTGGCTTTTCTGTTGCCCTACATCGAGGCTGAAAAAGACAAAAATGCAGCACCCACCAAACTGAAAAAGGTATTGATGGCCACCGTAAAAGGCGATGTGCACGACATTGGGAAAAACATTGTTGGGGTAGTATTGGCCTGCAATAATTTTGAAGTGATGGACCTTGGAGTGATGGTTCCTACCGAAAAAATCATAGAAACCGCGCTCAAAGAGAAAGTGGATGTGATTGGCTTGAGCGGCTTGATTACCCCTTCGCTGGAAGAAATGGTAGGCTTTGCCAGAACCATGAAGGAAAGGGGTCTCAGTCTGCCCATAATGATTGGCGGGGCCACTACTTCGAAATTGCATACAGCAGTAAAAATTGCGCCGGAATACGATTATCCGGTGGTGCATGTCAAAGATGCTTCACTGAGTGCTGCGGTGGCAACCAAACTGTCCAATAGCGATGCAGCTTTCTTCGAAGATCTCCAGGCCGATTACGCCAAACTGCGTGAAATCAATGCCAGCCGTAAGAAAAAAGAATACATCAGCTTGGAAGAAGCACGCCGAAATCGTTTCACCTGCGACTGGAGCAAAGTCCCCATTCACAAGCCAAGTTTCCTTGGTGTGAAAAGTTTCAACGATTTTCCACTGGATGAAATCAGGGAATTCATTGACTGGACCTTCTTCTTCATGGCCTGGGAATTGAAAGGGACTTTTCCCAAGATCCTAACCGACGAACGCCAGGGTGAAGAAGCCCGAAAGTTATTTGCCGAGGCCAATACCCTGCTCGATGAAATCGTTGAACGGAAACTGTTTAGGGCCAACGGGGTGGTAGGTTTCTGGCCGGCCAACTCAGTGGGCGACGATGTTGAACTCTATGCCGATGAAACACGCACCCAGGTGATCGGGAAATTTCATCACCTGCGACAACAAATCGTTCCCAAACCAGGAAAGCCCAATTACTGCCTGAGCGATTATGTGGCACCAAAATCAACGGGCATTGCTGATTATGCAGGCGGTTTTGCTGTAACAGCCGGGATAGGTATGAGCAAGTGGGTGGAAGAAGCCAAAGAGGCTGGCAACGATTACCGCTCCATCCTGCTGCAAACCCTGAGTGACCGCCTGGCCGAAGCCTTTGCTGAAGTGATGCATACAAAAGTGCGTACTGAATTGTGGGGCTACGCCAAAGATGAATGGATGAGCAAAGAAGAAATCTGGAAGATGAAATACAGTGGTATACGCCCGGCACTTGGCTACCCTGCCTGCCCTGAGCATACCGAGAAACAAGAACTTTTCAGGCTTTTACAGGCAACTGACAGAACCGGCATTTCATTGACCGAAAACTTTGCCATGTATCCTACGGCATCGGTAAGCGGACAGTATTTTGCCCACCCTGAATCGTTCTATTTCGGCGTTGATAAAATTGGCCGCGATCAGGTAGAGGATTATGCTCAACGAAAAAATATGCCGGTTTCGGAAGTGGAAAGGTTTTTAAATGCCGATTTGAACTATTAATAGAAAGCAGATAACATTTCAAAGGCTTCACCATTGGTGGGGCCTTTTTTTTCTGGCTATTCTATTTGAGTTGAAAAATTCCTAATTTACTTGCACTTAAAATCGTTTTAATAATTGTTAACCGCTACAAAATGCGGCCATAAATTTAAGATACATTGTTTTAAAACCTTGAAGTAAAACCAATAATCAATTAATAGCTTAAAGCCATGAAAACCAATCAATTTGCTACTATCATGCTACTGCTTGTTTTCTTTCTTACAAATTGTAATAAAGACAACGACAAAGAATACGGAACACTTGTATTCAAAGGAGTTTCGGAGTTGCCCGATCTGAAAAGTGAGGAATTTTGTTTTGATGGTTTGAACCAGCCAGCCAGGAATTCTTATGTAATGCATACCACTGATATATTCGTGAACATTGCTGAAATATGGGCCACCCAAGGGCTGGTTGCCGAAGGGCTTCAAGATAATTTCACCTGGTACTTAATAGGATCAAGCAATCAGCTCCAATCGGTTAGTCAATACCTTTTCACCACCGATCATCTTCCGGCTGGCGATTACAAAAGCCTCAAGATGGTATTTCGCAATGAGATCATCCGAAAAACTGTTTTCCAATCGGACCACAGCAAAGCTGTTGATATGCAAGGTTCACTCAACGAGGCTGCATGTGGTAACAGTGAACTCATTGTTCAATATTTTTCAAAAAACGGTAACCATAGCTTGAGAGGATCAACCTTTCATTGTGATGCAGGCGGTGAGAATATTCGTGGTTTCAAGATCAAACCGAATGAAACCACTACGGTATATTGGCAACTTGGTTCCCCCGGCTTCAAATTAACTGATTGTTGGTTCACCTGGTTAGATTACAATAACAATGAGGTGTACGATTGTGGGAATGATCAACTTGAGGGATTTGATTGCAACAAATCGGGGCCAATGTGGAGTTTTGGGATTGATGATGGTGAGGAGGATCCCTTCATACTCAATGCTGCTACCGATATAGATGGGAATTCGTATAATGCTGTAAAAATTGGCAATCAGATCTGGCTGAATTCGAATTTGAAAACCACCCGACTGAATGACGGTACACCCATTTTGAGTCAGCAAAACTACCAGGAACATTGCGACAGCGGATTTTGTCCTCCACCCAATGAAGAACTCCCCCCGCTGCAATATGCTTATCCCAATAAACAGGAAGAATTGGTTGGCCTTTATGGTTTGTACTATAACTGGATGGCTGTTGAAACTGGCAAACTTTGTCCGCAGGGCTGGCACATCCCTTCAAAAGCTGAATGGGATCAACTCATTAATTTCCTGGGTGACAATGCCGGAGGAAAACTCAAGATTGTGGATTTTGAACCCAACCCATACAACTGGCAAACTCCCAATGTTGGTGCAACAAATGAATATGGCTTTGATGCGCTGCCTGCCGGTGGCAACATGGGCCCCTCCAGCGGAAGAATGGAATTAAATGTTGGCTATGGGATCAATGCCCTCTTTTTTACTTCCAGCAACGAAGCGGACAATCCCATGATGCCCAAAATACCCATCTATGTTTTGAGCAAATCTTCAGGCGATATCACCAGCGATTGGGCCAGTTATGATTGTTTTATGAGTTGCAGGTGTATAAAAAACGAGTGAAATCAAATCATTTTTCTGCATTTAATGGTATTCAATACCGTATCAATGATTTGATCGTCGGTAAAGGTTGAACAGTTAAATATCAGGTCAAAATCATGGTTGGCCAGTCTGCGTCCGGCAATGTGCTGCACCATCAATTCACGTTGACGGTCAACTTCCAGTACATAGTCCTGAGCTTCGGTGAAACTCATGTTACTGTTTTCCCTGATGCGGTTTACCCGCCATAGCAAGGGAGCCTGTAGTTTGATCCTCATCTTGGCCTTGATATCCTCAGCAATGATGTTTGCTGCACGACCAACAATCACAAAATGACCTTGAATGGCCAGGTTCCTGATCACCTCGGTAAGGGTATCAAGTACCTGCTGATCATCGGCATCGTAGATTTTTTCAGATGAAAAGGCGGTGGTCACTTTGTGCAGGCTCTGTTTGGCCTCTTGCTGTAACACCCCTTTGATTTTTTCGTGGCTGATGTTCAAAGCTAAAGCTGCTTTTTCGATCACCTCTTTGTTCACCCATTTCCATTCAAAATTTCGGCTTCCCACATGCTGGTAACTGTAACCCGAAAGTATTTTTGCCAGTTTAACAGCAATGCGTTGCGATGAACAACCACATTCGCGCGAAATGGTGATCACGGGGCCTGCATCGTCGGAAGAAGCATCGGTCTTGTTCAATGGTTGTTCCAGAAAGTCAATCAGAAAATCTTCCATAATTCACAGTTTATTGGTATCATACTTTTTACGATGATCCTGTAGAGGCTTTGTTTAACCAAAAAACCTTCAGCATCAAATGTACCCTCAGTTTACGAAAAAAAAGGCAGAATAACCAGCACTAAGCACTAGCTTTGAAACATAAAAAAAGATGATCGAATACTATCCGTGTTTGCCTGCAACCGTCAATAAAGGATGGGCATGATTTTGGGTTCACTGAGCAGTAGCCCGGGCCTTTCACGCTGAATGGCTTCCACAGCTGCTTCGATCTTCTCGAAGGTGCTGGGCATGGTTGCCACCGAAAACATGGCTTTTTCGCCGGTGTGCCGGTTGTGACTCACGGTTTCGATGTTGATGTTTTGATTCCCGATGGCCGTTGCAATAAAACCTGTAGTACCGGGGACATCGGCAGTATGGAAGGTTATCAGGTAGGGAAAAACAAATTGGCGGGCATCGGCAAAAATCCTTTCCTGCGGGGCTGCAGTGTTCTTCATTCGTTCGCCATAACGGGCAATAAACACGATGTCGGAAACTATGGACATGGCAGTCTCACCCGAACCGGCTCCTTTTCCCACCAGAAAATGTATCCCTGAATAATGATTATTGACTCTTACTGCATTGGTGGCTCCATTCACCTGAGAAAGAAAATTATTGTTTTTAACCATCATGGGACGAACAGTGGCATAAATGTCCCCGTTGATTTTCTTGGCATAGCAGATTAACTTGATCTTTGCATTGATTTCGTTGGCAAAATCAATGTCCTCCTTCCCGATGTTTTCTATACCAATGATGGACAGGTCATCCATCGATACATCGATACCCCAGGCCAGTTTGATTAACAAGATGAGTTTATGGCCGGCATCGCCGCCATTGATATCGAGCGAGGGATCGGCTTCGGCGTATCCATTATCCTGGGCCAGCTGAAGGGCTGCACCAAATTCGAGGCTCTCATTCTGCATCCTGCTTAGAATATAATTACTGGTGCCGTTCATAATGCCTGAGATGGAAAGAATTTTGTCGCCGGTAAAATTTTCCTTAATGGTTTTTACAATGGGGATAGCACCGCAGACTGCCGCCTCAAACCCAATTTTGACGCCCTTATTCTCGGCCAAATCAAAAAGGGTTCTTCCCCTTTCGGCCAGCAAGGCCTTGTTCGCCGTGACCAGGTGTTTACCAGCTTCGATCACCCTGTGGCAAAGATCAAATACAAAGTCACTGGTTCCCCCAATGGTTTCAACTACAAGATCGATTTCCGGTGAAGCAAGCAAATCATCAATGTAACGCGAAGCTTCGTCCGGCTGAAGCAGACGCCCTCCACCACAAAACAAGCTGGCTGGTAACTGGAAACGTTCAATAGCAGCAGGCGGATTGATCTCTACAATGCTGTCCAATACAAGGCTAACATTGGCTCGGGCATTTAGTTCAGGATTGATTTCACCGAAAATGCGGGCAACACCACCACCCACAGTGCCACAACCCAGCAGGGCAATCTTCATTGTTTTCATTCAAAGCAGAGATTTCGTCAAAAATGTTGCGAAATATAATCATAATTGCTCTTTTTGTTCGAAATAACTAGCCAATTCAAGCCATTTCCACCAAATATTCATAATAAATTACGTAAATATCTTTATTCCGATTGATTTTTGGTGAAAACGCATATTCATTCAACACGCAGTTATGCAATTTCGGACTACAATAAGTGCATTTCATCACAACAAAACAACCATTCATAAAAATGAAAGCTACTTATTGCCCTAAATCACTGTGCAATGCTAAATTTGTAAGCGTCACTAAACTCTTAAAAACCATGATGTACTTAGTAATTGCTTTCGGAATTTTTTTAATGGCGGTTGGAGTAGCATTCTTAAATGAATCCAGAAAAAGTGATCAGGTCAATTAATGTTTGATCCTGTTTTATATTGATTTTGGTTTAAGCACCTAATTTAAAATATTCGTAGCCCCTGTTGGGGCTTTTTTTTTGCCCTGCTTTTTTGTTACTTCACCCGGCAATTAACATCCAACTTCACAAGTCATGATCAGTTTTCCCAATGCTAAAGTGAACATAGGGCTTGACGTCCTTCGCAAGCGTACAGATGGTTTTCACGACATTGACACCCTGTTTTATCCGCTCAGCTTTAGCGATGTGCTGGAAGTAGTTCCTGATTCAAAGTTTTCCTTTACACAAACCGGCATTGTTATTGGCGGAAATCCTGAGGATAACCTGGTGGTCAAAGCATACCGCTTGATGCAACAGCAATTCCAATTGCCACCCGTAAACATTCACCTGCACAAACTGATTCCATTTGGAGCTGGTTTAGGTGGCGG